>DQHR01000003.1 GCA_003531155.1 Bacteroidales bacterium
ATTCCAAGATTTTTTAGCCCGATCAGAAATAATCGATTCTATAGTCCCCTTTTATCGTTTAGATTCATTATATGATTATGTAATAAACTCATTGGGAAGTTCGGTCTTTATTGGAGATCGTTCTCATCGTTGGGCTGGTATTGAATCTGCCTTACAAAGAATACCAACAGATTGGCCACCACTAACAACTTCTTTAGTTAAAGTCATTGGTTTATTAGGATTATATGGCCCTCAAATTGGTTTAAGTCCTTCCAAAAACACTCTTTATCTTGTGTTTGATAATCGTGAAGCTGTTGATGAGGCATTACTATATCTCATTAAAGCCTCGATTGTAATTTTCAGGAAACATGAGAATGCTTATGGATTATGGGAAGGGTCAGATGTTAATTTGGACGATGTATACGAGATAGCAAAGACTCGAGTTAGCTCAGGTAGTGTCGCTAGCAGGCTCAAAGAAGTTGTTAATCTTCGGCCAATAGTGGCACGCGCTCATTACATTCGTACAGGAACTTTGCGGTATTTTAGGGTTGACGTCATAGATGGAACGGAAACAGCCGTGAAATCTGCTTTATCTTCAGAGTTGAATTTTGCGAATGGTTCTATTACTTACATTCTTACTTCTAATAATCAAGATCGGCAAGTTCTGATTGAGTTAACAAAAACATTAACCTCGGATACAGATCCATTGCGAATTTTTGCGTTTCCACGTCCCCTCAATGGCTTGGAAAATGCAATTCAAGAAGTTGAAATCTGGAAATGGATCTTTGAAAACATAAAAGCCTTACAAGGAGATCCAGTTGCTCGTCAAGAAGTGCGGTCCCAAATCATTTTTACTAGAGAGAGGCTAACTCAAATTGCAGGTCAGATTTTACATTTAAGCGGTTACCAATTTACACCTCAAGCTTCTGAGTGGGTTCAGTCTGGCGTTACACACCTAATTGAAACAGATACTCAGTTCCAACGATGGCTTTCTGCACTTCTAGATGTGTCCTTTTCACAAAGCCCTGAGTTAAAAAATGAGTTAATTAATCGCGACGAACTTTCTTCGTCAGCAGCAGCAGCTCGACGGAATCTATTAAATGCTATGTTAGAGCATGAGAAGGACAAGGACTTAGCTTTTACAGGAAATCCTGCCGAATATAGCATATATTTAGCAATGTTGAAAAAAGGTGGTTTTCATCAATTAATTGATGATAATTATTGTTTTACTGATCCTGGACCGGACTGGTTGCCGGTATGGAAAAAAATAAATGATTTCTTGATGGCGTCATTAGGAAAACGACAACCCATTAACAATCTATTTAATTTGCTAAGAAAACAACCATTAGGTCTTAAATTTGGTCCATTACCAGTTATCTTATGCGCATTTCTTTTATCAAAACGTAACCAGGTAGCTTTGTATGAAAACGGTATTTTTGTATCAGAACTTCGGATTGAAGTGTTTGAACGACTTGTGCGAATCCCAGATACATTCGAAATTCAGTTATATGAATTTGACCAAAAGGCTAACGAAACACTCAAAGGATTAAGCTCGGTTCTAAGATCGTTGAACTTAACTAATTCTGGTAACAGTAATGAAGAGCAAAGTTTGCTAAAGATTGTAAAACCTCTCGTGTTATTTTCAACCAAACTCTCTGCCTTTGCGAAGAAAACTAGACACATAGAACCAGTGGAAGCTATAGCCGTAAGAGAAGCTTTGATTCGTGCAAGTGATCCATATGTTCTCATCTTCACTACTTTACCTGCAATCTTCAAAATACAACTCGATAACTCTGAAAATACCCGAANNAAAAATTCTATGAGCAATTAACAAATTGTCTTGGATCTCTTCAAAGGGCTTATCCTTTGATGTTGGATGAATTAGAACAACAATTGCGAACCACTTTTGGATTAACAGGAAATTCCGAATCGGTGCGGCAACAATTATGCTTACGCGCTAAACCTTTGGTAAATTATGTTGCTGATCGTAACTTGGGTCTCTTTGTTCGAGAAGCAGCACGGCTCGATGAAGATGATCGTGACTGGAGAGAAATTATTGGTAGGGCAGTAAATCAAGGAATTCCCACTAACCAATGGACAGATTTAATTTTGGTTGATTTCCAAGTTCGTGTTCTTCAAATCGCTGCTGATTTCATTCGTCTTGAAGAATTGGTTGCGGAAAAGAATGGACAGGGAAATGCTAAAATTCTAAGAATTGGAATTTTAGATAATGGTTTAGAACAAGAACGCACAATAATTGCGGTGCAGAAGGATCAGGAAGTAGAAATTAACTTTTTGGCGGAGAAAGTAACTGAATTCCTTAAACAAAATTTAAATGGCAATGGTAATGACCGTCAACTTCACCTTGCCGTGCTTGCCAAACTTGTTGTTGAATTGATTCAACAAAAGAATTAATGGTGAATAGGAGTAGAAATGAGTGATAAGATTACCAGGCACATTTTATTGTTATCAGGTGGAAAAGATAGCACCGCTTTGGCAATTTATATGCGGGACAATCACCCGGAAATTGAAATGGAGTATGTATTCTGCGATACTCACAAAGAACTCCCTGAAATTTATGAATATCTTGCTCGAATTGAGTCATATTTAGGGAAGCGTATTACAAAATTATCCTCTGAAGAGGGCGACCGAGGTTTTGATCATTTTCTCTCTATATATCGTGGTTATTTACCATCTCCGCAAATGCGTTGGTGCACTCGCCAGTTGAAAATTGAACCTTTTGAAAAACATGTCGCGAATGACCCCGTGAGTTTGTATGTTGGTATACGAGCAGATGAAAATAGGGAAGGTTTCATATCTACAAAACCTAACATTACACCCTTATATCCATTTAAAGAAGCTGGCATCACAAAAGATGATGTGTTTAGGATATTACAGGACAGTGGTGTGGATCTACCGAAGTATTATGAATGGAGAAGCCGTTCAGGTTGTTATTTTTGTTTTTTCCAGCGAAAAATCGAGTGGGTGGGCTTAATCGAAAAACATCCTGACCTTTTCGAGATAGCAAAGAGTTATGAAAAACCAGAAGAAGGGTATACCTGGATTCAGGGAGAAAGCCTTGACGATATTTCGCGCCCTGATCGAGTTGAGGAGATTAAAAGCCAATATGCAAAACGAAAATTGCAACTTGCTGCTAAGCGCAAACCTCGTACGCTAGCCGAAATATTTAGTGGCGAGTTTTCCGAGGAAGAAGATGGTACGGGCTGCTTAATCTGCCACTTATAGTAATTATGATTTATCTTGATTATCATGCAACAACACCATGTGACCCTCAAGTAGTAGAGGCGATGCTGCCCTACTTTACTGAAGAATTTGCTAATCCGTCTAGTTCGACTCATAAAGCTGGCCAGAAAGTGGCTAATGCAGTTGAAACTGCTCGAGAGATTGTTGCCGAATTAATTGGAGCTCAACCTTCTGAAATTCTTTTTACAGCAGGTGCAACCGAGAGCAATAATCTGTCAATTTTGGGACTTACTAATGGCATTCAAAATGGCCGACGCCGTATTATAACTACTCCTATTGAGCATAAAGCAATTCTTGAACCATATAAACAGTTAGGTAAGATAGGATACGAAGTAGCCACCTTACCTATCTCAAAAGATGGATTAGTTAATCTTGAGATTGCTCACGAACTAATAAATGAAAATACATTATTAGTATCTGTTCAAACTGCTAATAATGAGATTGGAACAATCCAAAGCATATCCGAATTATGCAAGATTGCGCATGATTGTGGAGCCTTCTTTCATACTGACGCAGCGCAAGCTGTAGGAAAAATCCCAATCAATGTACAGGAGTTGGATGTAGATTTTTTATCGATTAGCGCGCATAAATTATATGGTCCCAAAGGTGTAGGAGCACTTTATTTAAAAGGTGGTCCGTTATCAACCCCCCTTAGGCCATTGTTTTATGGTGGTGGTCAAGAACATTCAATACGTCCTGGAACATATAATGTTCCAGCAATTGTGGGTTTTGGAGAAGCCTGCAAATTATGTAATAAATTAATGGAAAAAGAAACTATTCGAATAACAGCTTTACGAAATAAACTTGAAAATTCATTAATTTCTACTTTCTCCGATATTTCTATAAATGGCTATGTTCAGCACCGTTTACCAGGTAACAGTAACCTGACATTCTCTGGAATTGATTCGGAGGCTCTTATTGCTAATGTTCCAGAGTTGGCATTAAGTGCTGGTTCTGCTTGTAATTCTGGAGCATTAGAACCATCATATGTATTGCAAGCTATAGGTTTAAGTAGAGAAAAAGCATATCAAACCCTACGAATTGGAATTGGTCGGTTCACTACCGAAAGTGATATAGAGGTTGCATCTAAATTAATCATAGCTGCTGTTGTACGATTAAAAAGTTTATTGTGAGTTGTGTTAATTGCCAATTATTTAAAAAACAAAGCTCTGAGATAACTCAGAGCTTTGTTTTCTTAAATTCCAAATCCCATCTGTCCCTCCGGTACAACCTCCTTTCTTCGAATTCTCCTAACAACTACTGTCTTTTGAGTTACCCAGTCGTCCCAGGTCATAACCTTCGGACCCGGGACTATGACAGCGCTCGGGGTTGTCAGACTGCCCATTGGATTATGACTAACCTGCAGATCATCAGCGAACAAGGTCTGCAAATCAGAGAGCTTCG
>DQHR01000101.1 GCA_003531155.1 Bacteroidales bacterium
TATTATTTGGTCCCGTCGTCTAGCGGCCTAGGACGTCAGGTTTTCATCCTGAATATCGCGGGTTCGATTCCCGCCGGGATCACACAAAGAGAGTTTTCGCTCTCGTCAGGGTACATCGCCCGTGCGCCCGCCCTCGCACGGAGCGATGCGAAGGGCTTTAAGTTGTATTACTTTCAAAAAGAAAAAAGAAAAGAAAACGCAAAACTGAAATATTATAGGTATAATTACACATGATCCATTACTTCAGACTTTAACCATGTTACCTATCAATAAAATCACTACTCCCGAGGAGTTACTGAATATTTTAGAGATGGAATCCTTGAGGCATAGACTACTAAGGTATCAAGAAATGCTAGATGAACTTAGATATATTTTGAAGGATAGGATTGAACCATCTCTGCCAAATATATCTACCTTTATGATCGAACAGTCCCTTTCCGATATAGACAAGACAGGTCTTGTCTTTCTCGCGAAGAAATTCAACTTAAACAATAATGATATTCCACATGTAACAGGTTTGAAAATTGATATTAAATCATTTTTATTTACATCGAGACAGTTGATTGATCAACAATTATCGATAATAAATGCATTGAGCAAAATTGTTCAAGAGGATGGTTGCAAAAACCAGCTTAGTAAAGATCTTGGTACCTTTATACCCAAGCTACACTCTGGCTTATATAGTATTAAACCACAAATCAATAATTACTTTTTGTCTCATACTTTTGAATTACTCTATTTGAGATTCATGAGAAATAGCGTAAAAACAATTGGAGATCTTAAAGCAGAGATGATTTATACAACGAGTAATACTGAAATTAACATTACCATTAAGGCTTGTTATCAATCAAATGATAAATTACTACAATATCTCTCAACAGATAAAATTGAGTTATTCAACTTCAAGCTTATCGAAATTTTTACCAAAACCTTAGATTTATTTGCACTCTACAACAATCTTGTAATGGATTTGCTTGTAGAACATGCAAAAAAGATTATTCCAGAAGTTGAAATTGAATTAAATGGTTGTGACTATAATTTATCCGCACATTCGCAACTTAACGACATACAGATAAGTACAGATTGATATCAAACGAACTGATGAATATATAAGATTTCTTCTATTACAAGGCTATCGAAAATTCCCAAGGATTATTTTTTTTGTTTGTTTCTTCAGCTTTGACTACTTTTTTCCCCTCTTCTTTCAGATCATCAACAAGGTCGTTGTTTACTTCGTTTAACTGAGAATTATCTTTCGAAAAAACAACATAAGAATAGCCATAATACTTCTTTGAAACTTCTGGTGTAGAAACTAAGAAGTCCATGAGCTTACCTGACAAAGCTACATTTGTTGTGGTAATAGTGTTTTTTGACATTTGGAGATAATAATAATATATAACAATTTTGTTCTTTGTTCAAATTATTTGTTAGTATAACTCAATTTCAGGTATATCTGTATTATTATTTGATATATTGCTTCTTTTAATAAATCCTTGTTTGTATACTAGCCAATTATTTTCGATATCTTTAATAGCCCATCGCAATAATTTGTTTTGTGATCCTTTACGCTTGACTCCAAACATGGTTGGTGCGTCTGATGGGTCAAAATATGAAATCCTTGGGTGTCTATGTAACTGTCCTTCGTGATAACTATCATAATATACGATTGTCATCCACTCATCTTGAATTTTTATGTCAAGTGAGACACAAGTAACTTCTGCAATTTTATTCTTTACGTCGAGTTTGTAACTGTAAGTCAGTCGGTTATTTTCAGAAATATAGAAATCGTCGTGTTTAACAGTAGCTGATACCTTTTTTGCAGGGTATTTATTTTTCTTTCTTGTTTTTCCTAATTTTGGTCTCATTCTGTTGCTTCCACTTGTTTCCCCCAATAATTTTTGGTAGATAATTACACTCCAATAATTTTTCTCAGTTCCGATTCCAATTCTAATCTGATTGTGGGAATATCGTTCTTAACTTTATTCCAAGCTTTTACTAACTCAGCGTGATAATCCTTTGCATTAGCTCCATCACTTGCATCTAGTGATTGTTTGTAGGCTGGGTAATAACAATCGTAATCAAGACAAACACCCCTAAAACTATCAACGATGTCATCGATTTTTTTAGCAACTGGTTCTGAAAAATATATTCTATGATCGTCAAAATAATGCAAAAAGTTGTTGTAATCATCAATAGCCGTCTTAAGTTTCTCCTCCTTCGCGGGTTCTCCAGCCAACTGAAGTGGTTTTGTCATTGATGCTAATGAGTTATTCACTGCGACTAATTTTTTATACAAATTAGAAATAATATTTATCCTTTTTGAATGTAGATTGTTAAATGTTACTTTTGATTTCTCCAACTCAATACTTAATTCATTTTTATATTTTTCTATTCCTTTTTGAAATTTATTTTCAAAGAGTCTTTGAATGATCCAGTATACAAACCCTGAAGAAACTACTACTCCCCCTAACCATTTTGATATTTCAAGTACCGTGGATGTACAGTTCATTCTTTTTTAATAGTTTATATATTTCCTTTACGAATTTCTTCCCTTAAAAATGAATTAAATGATGGGGCACTTTCGATTCTTTTTTTATATTTTTGGGGGTCAGATTTCAAAATTTTTTCAAGAAATATATTTATTCTGTCTCTTAGCTCCCATGGCAATGGACGATTGTCGCCTTTAAGGTGTGGAAGCTCTCCTGGATCACCATAGGTTGGGTTGTACTTTTTCGTTCTAAGTATTGCTTCTTTTTCTGATAAACCGTTATTTTTAATTTCTAATGAATAATTTGATGATTTCAATAACCAATCTAATTCCATAACCATTCTTCTGGATATTTCATCTAAATTCCACCACCACAATATATCTTCATCTTTTACTCCATCCTTTCTTTTTTCTGGAAGTGTTTTACGGACATATTTGACAAGAAATCCAATAATATCCCCACTTTCGTAATCGTCTAAAATCATTTCTCCCAATATTGAGGGTGGCAGTTGATAAGTGTTATCTTTTTTAGCTTTACTAATACTATTGACTAACATTTCCTCTGCTAAGCTATTAGCTTCAGACTTACTCATATCAAATGTTGAACTTAACATCTGAGTATATTGATTAAGAATCAATCGTTCGGTGGCGGTGTACTTAAAGAAATTAAATATTCCCATGTATTCAATCATACAGCTACAGAAGTGTGGAATATACTCCATATGCTATAACTAGGTATGAAAGTAAGAGATAAATTTTTGTATTTTTGGGTAATGTTGGTTGGAGTTCTATCAGTATTTAGAAACTATAGAAGTGAAGAATTTGGTCTGGGAATGATAATCAATTGCCTGATTGGGTTTGTCGTCAATGCATTTTCTTGGTATTTAATACTTAAATTCTTGTACCTTTGTTACGATAAATTAGTTGTATTAAAAAAGAAACTAACAAAGAATAACAAATAAGTATGTTAAATAACTTCTTAAAAGATACTTAGTAAGTTTAGAGGATGAGCTAGTTGATTATTTGTGGATACATATCTTTTTGAGATATTTCTGAACAAACTAGTTCAAGAACATTATTCTGAATGTTTGATTCAGATAGACTATACACTTGTCTTTCCATACCTGCGTTTACTGGGTTCAAAATTATCAAACGATTGTCAGGTTCATAACCCCCTAGGTAATATCCTTCATGAACTGGGGAATATTCAACGATGTTTCCAGTTATCAAATCCGTAATAGCCATTCCAAAACAATCCGTGCCACACCCCCAAAAGGCAAGATTGTAGTGACCAGCAAAATTTGCACCTTGTTTGTAAGAATTTGCAATTACGGTTTTGAAGGATTTTGCATCAGGGAGGGAGTTAAAATTTATCGGCTTAATAGTACCGTTAAATTTTGAGATTCCACTATCTGTAGCCATCTCGGTAATAATGTCTGAACAAATCTCACTTTTAGTAGCTGACGTATTTATTTCTTGAGAATCTGATTTTGAGATATTTATTTTCCCTTTTTGTCTGTAATATAGAAAACTAATTGCTATTCCTACGACTAGCAATATAAATAGAAATTTAAATGATTTATTCATTTGTGATTTATATTATAGATGTTTATACAATGGAGTTCCTCTAAAGATACAGATTATCTTCTAAGTGAGACGTGTTAGGTTAAATTAACTAATTTTTGATTTGAGTATATTTTCTATTTCTGTTTCAGAATATTCTTTATTCGCATCAATATTAACGAAATATGTTTTCGTTTTGTTTTCAGTATAGATATAAATGTTTACCGATGGGTTCGCTTTTACACCTTTAATGTGATTGTTTTTGTGCCATCTAAAAGCTAACTTCATTATTCCCCAAATTGAATTTGTTAATAGACCGGTTATGATTGCATCTCTATTCGTGTCTATACTCAAATAGGCAATAATATGATTGATAATTTCTCCTCCACCCCCACCTAGGCCAGGGGTGCGGTATATATATCCAAGTTTCTTAATTTCATTAGACAGTAACTTATCAGAAGAATTTTTATAGATTTTTGGATAAGAAGACACATAATAATATTTTTTCATTTCTGTTATATCGCTGACTTATTCGTTTCTCATCTAATAATCATGTTATTCTAATATTGGACGAGAGACCTGGTTCTCCGCCCAATATATACTAATTACTTTTTCTTCTTACGGTCTTTTGCTTGTGTTAGTGCACTTGCTGAGACCGATTTTACTGGCTTCGACTTTGATTTGCGAAGGAGCTTTGATGCTTTTTTCGCAACCTTTGGCGATGTATGTTCATTCTTTGCCATAGTATATATATTATCGGCAGGATAATAATATTCTCGTCAATTTCTTCTCTACTTCTCTCAGACCAGGCATTGATTAGCTTCAATTAATTGGCTGGCTCTTGGAGCCTGCCTACAAAAGTTGAGACAATCTTATAGATCCATATTAGTGGATGTCAAGTGGAAATAATGTATTCATTATTTGTGCCTGCGAAGCAGGCATTTTGGCCAATAGGCCAAATGCTATCTCAATCCTTAAATATCAGATAGTAAAATTCTCTCCTAACTAGCTGATATTTATATGGCGAGATTGGTAAACGAGCCATATGTTGAGAGAGCTTCGCTACAATCACTCAAGGTGATCTTGTGGCGAACATATAGATGTGACAACGAAGTTGGCACTTTGCCGAAGGCAAATCATCCCGCCCGCAGGCGGGATACAGAATTCGTATCGCGCGACCGCAATACTGCCGGCAGGCAGTTGGCGAACCGCGAGGCCATTAGGCCGAGCGGTGAGCCATTAAGTTAGTAATTCTGTTGGAAATAGGTCCGAACTTCGTTATAACACCTCACTAAGTTCAGTTTGTTCCGAGGCGGCCTGCAAGGGTCGCTTCGTTGTATTGATGTATCCGACTAAAATTTTCCTAAACTGATTGAAAATTGCGTTCGAATCCCGTAAGGGTGGTTATTGGCTTATGGATAATTACTCAAAAAAAGTCTATAAATGTTAGTAGAGAGCAATCTTTACTTAACAACTATTTGTGTTTTGTTTTATCCACGAGCACAAATTGTTGCCTTTTACCCTGGTTGTTTGGCGGTGTTTTATCACCTCGACTGAGTGTGTACTCAGTCGTACCACCCGAAGGTCGGTACTGTCCAGAAACCGGAGTAATTTTGCCTGTATGGGCAATTACTTTTTTCTGCATTCCCTTTTTCCTCCTTTCTCGCCGGGTTACGGCGTGCGGTTGCACCGCTCCCTTGAGAAATTCAGCAGTACCAATAAAGACGCTCTCTACTGCGAATAATCTATCACCAATAAATGAAGTTATCAACTACAACATTAGACTGCTAATTACCCATTACGATCGACCTGTCTTTGAGAATGAACCTTGTCTTAATAAGGGAGAGTGTCTCCAATCTTTCTTCCGACGTTCCTCCCCTAAGAATATGGATCAGATAATTTTTTGCCCTACTGCCTTCTTTGTTCCAGTGATACAATCCTCTTCAATCCAATTTCCATCTAAATCCATGTATCTTTTAACAATCTCTTTATCGCCATTCTTTTGCACATAAGCCAGTGGCTGAACTCCTTCCTTGTTGATCATAAAAATCTGGACTAACCCACCAATTGTGTCTATGCCAGCCTTGCCAATAAATTGATCACATAAATCTTGTAAAATTACCGCCTTGTTGAATGCTCCGGGTATAAAAAATAATTTTGAAAAATATTTATCTAAATCTTTTTCTATATCTTGCCCGCTCCCCTCTGCACAATAATCCCATCCTTTTGTTGAAGCTACTACTCCACCTGGGAACTTTTGTTTGATAAGAAGTGGTGTGGGTCCAGGAATTGATACAGTTTTCTCCGTACTGCTGATTTTGATATCTTTTAACTTCTTAGGCATCCAGATGTTTTCATCGTATTTTTTCTTTATCGCTACAAACTTGTTGCGAGGTATTTTATATGATCCATCCACCAAACCAGCATAAATAAATAGCATATCAGGTAACTTATTGAATTTTCTAGAAAGAGTTATATATTCTTGTGAAGCACGTTCAGTAATCATTTTTAAGAAAACATCTGTTTTTCTTACTTGAATATTTGTGGCATATTTTGTGATCGATTCTATTATGTGGTGTGTAAACTCAACATCTCCTGAGGTGTATGCGAAACATGAATATTTGGAGAGTTTATATATCTTTTTTAAAGTATCTTTAGGTTTGAGGTTCTTATCCAAGAACGATACGCGGCTGTCACTTAATATGATCACCTCGTCCGTAAATCCAATTCCTGCAATCATTGTCATTAGGTATTATAGAATATATCAAACTACATCATTGTGCCTGGGTCACTATTCCTTTTTAATAGTGTCTTATTTGTCTTATTTAGCCTCAGAAATGAGACAGTTATAGCGACGTGCGGGTGCTAGTCCCAGATGGCTCACAACAATAATGTTATGTGAGGAGATTTACGATAGATACTGCACTGGAAAGATCGACTAATGGATCATGAGTTATTTTCTTATCAAAAAGGAAGTCTGTTTGATTTTCTTTTTTAAGTTCTCCGATATATTTGGCAAAATTTTCAGTATAAGTAACGATTGGGTC
>DQHR01000088.1 GCA_003531155.1 Bacteroidales bacterium
TGTCGAAGTTGTAGAAATAGAAACAAATTGATACCCTTCACGGTCGGTAATCTGCCCATCAACAACAATCTTTGATGAAGACTGGCTATCTATAACCGGCGAAAATGGTTCAATGCATGTAGATAATGCTAAAAAGACTAGAATAATAAGAATACTACTTTTATATCGCGTCATAATTTCCAAGTTTAAATTTCCATGTAACTGTAATCAATGGAATCCCTATAACAGAGTATTTATAACTTTTTATTTTAGCATTTTTTAATTGATAGTATACTGAATAGGCATTATTTCTCCCTGTTAAATTGTAAATACCGATCAAAAGAGAGCTATGAACCCATTTTCTTTTCTTCAAATTACCTTCAATTGCTAGCGAAAGATCTACCCTAAAATAGTCAGGTATTCTGTATTTATTTCGCTCCGAGTATTCTATTTGTTGTATACTATTAATGTAATAAAGCGATATTGGGTAGGTAACTGGCTTTCCAGTTTGATAAGTCGTTACAGTTGATAACGTTATTCGCCGATTAAAACTATAGTTAATTACTGCATTCACCGCGTGAGGAATGTCAAAATTTGATGGATAAACTTTTCCTTCGTTAATGGAGTTCCATGGTTCCGAGCCTTTGACTTGCACTTGAGTTCGAGAATATGTGTAAGATAACCAGCCTCCAAGTTTGTGTCCACTACTTTTAAAGAAAAATTCAATGCCGTATGCTTTCTGTACTCCTTGTAGAATTGATGTTTCAGTTGCCGAACTGCTAAGGAAACTGGCTCCATCTTTAAATTCCATATAATTGTTTGTCTTTTTTATATAGAATTCTAGGGATGCTTCCAAACCACTTCTTTGCATACTTCTAAAGACTCCTAATGATAGTTGTGAACTTCTCGATGGTTTTATATGATAGTCAGCTAACTTCCACTGTGTATTTGGAGCAACCGCTATTGTATTGTTTAGCATGAATAGATTCTGTTGCATCTGATTAAAAGCCAGTTTTATAGATCCGTTTTTGTCGGTTTGGAAGTTTATAGTTGCTCTAATCTCAGGAGAATAAAACCATTTTATAGGTTTATTAGATTTGAAGTTAATGGTATCCTTAATACTCATAGCTTCTTTCGGAAAACCCTCATAGTATGTATAAACCGAATTTGGACCAATTGGTGTAAATAGTGATTGCCTTAAACCAAGAGATAGATTTAATTGAGGAAGAATCTGGTATTTATCAGTGATATATATTGCACTTTCAATGCCTTGTTCTTTACCAAGGTCGACAGGGCTCCTCAAAGATGAAAAACCATATGGAACTACATTACCCCGATCAAGCTTGTAAAGGATTAAACTTGCCCCGTAGTCTAATACTGTTTTACCGCTGATTGTGTGTGCAAAATCACTTCGTACTTCGTAATGTTTTATTTTATAATTATGCTGGTATGCTGCTGACACCTCTTGATTATCGGTTGTTTCAAAACTATAATTTGAGTTAATTGCAGCGAACTCTCCTTTCAGTGAGGAACTAAAATTGTGTTTCAGGTTTACCGAAACCCCTAAGTTCGAGTATTGATATTTATTAATATCTAAAAGGCTAAATCGATCATTGCTATTATATATAAACATTGATAGCTGGGATTTTTCTTTTTTATAGCTTAATGAACCGCTAAAATCATTAAATGCTGCGCTACTATTTCGGATTGTTGGATCCTTTATTCTTGATAAAATCCAATCAGAGTAGGATGTACGGGCGCTCATAATCAAAGTTAATGATTCTTTTATTAATGGACCCTCAGCAGTAATATAGCCACTTATCGGATTTATTCCCCCATGAGCAGTAAATTGTTTAGGGTTAGATTGACGGCTAACTATATTAAAAACCGATGAAATCCTTCCTCCATATTGCGCTGGAACGTATCCTTTGTAAATTGAGAAGTCTTTAATAATATCAGAGTTAAAAGCTGGGAAAAATCCAAATACATGAGATGTGTTGTAAATCGGGATTTTATCAATATAGAAAACATTCTGATCAGAACTACCTCCGCGAACATTAAGCCCAGATGATCCCTCACCAACATTAACAATCCCCGGGAGTAAGGTTGAAACATTGATTATATCAAGTTCTCCCATCATTGTTGGAATTTGTTTTATTGTTTTAGGGGCTATCAGTTCAAGGCCTGGTTCTTTGGTTCTTACATTGGTTAGTTTATCTCTATAGATGAGTAATTCATCAATTTGTAAGTCTTTCTTATTTAATTCAATTAACAACTCTCCATTGGATAGAATTTCAAAAAATATTTTCTTAGGTTCATAACCTAAACATTCAACTTTTGAATTATAATTCCCGGGGTAAATATTGATTGAGAATGAACCATTCACATCGGTTACTGTACCTTTTCTATTCTCCTCGATTATAATGGTAGCATTAACCAAGGGTGCTCCAGTTTCATGATCAATTATTTTACCATTGACAGTCGCCATTGCATTTGGCCCATTTGCATTCTTTGAACCAATTTTATAGAGTTCACTTGTGTTTGTTTTTCTTGTTGCTAAAAATTGGCTTTCCTTCTCTGAGGATTTACTTGTTTCTGAGGACGACGAATATTCTTTTTCAGGTAGTTTAAAATCAGGTAAATCTGACATTATTTTTTTCCCAGAAAGCAGAATAAAATTATTATGCCAAGGCGATATCTCAATGCCCGAACCCTTTAATACTATTTCAAGGGCTGCCATTATGCTAATGCTATCTGCATCAAGTGTAATCTTTATATTTCGAACAGATTCCTCGTCATAAAAGATTTTAGCTCCTGTTTGGTCATATACCGATTTCGCAAATTCTGGAAAGGATATTCCAACTACGTGGCATGAAATATATCTTGTTACTTCATCGTCGGAGGGTTTCCCAAAAATAAATAGTAGTATAAAAACACCTATCTTCATATCGATCTACTTACTACAAAAAATAATTAGTTCTTCCATGGTTTTATTTGATGCTTTGTTTACTTTGATTTTATGCTGTCTCAGGTATTTCTTAATTTGTATCTGTTTGTCTAGAGGAAATAAATGCAAAAAACTTCTATTATTTTTGAATTTATTTAATGAATTGTTCATTAATACAAAAGATTCCCTTTTTTTTATAAATGCTAAAACTCCTTCTGTATTGTCTATTATTAGATCTTTTCTCCAAAAATACAGTAAAAGAATTGAGTCATTACCGAAAACTTGATAAATACGTTTGGGTATTTCTGCTGTGCCATATAGAGTAAACCGATCATCTCCAATAGTAAAAGATTCGAGCCACGCTTTTGAAATCGATATTATGTTAATCCCATTGCTTAGATTAGTATACTTGAGCAGAACCTCTTGTTTATAAACATCGTAGTTCAATTTTATATTTTTGAATATTACTCCTCTAATAAGTACTTCTCCATTTAAATATTCAGGAGAAGAAAAGTATTGATCTCCTTTAACAGTTTCTGGATACTTAGATTGATATAATATTCCATTGTACAAAGTTGGATCCATTCCATAAACTTTGTCAATACTGTCTTTTGAAGTTAGATACGGTAAATAATCGTTATTCTGACTAAAAAGGTGAGTATAAAAAGAAACAATAAATAGAAATAGTGGGAGTAACCTGTTAAATATAAAAGCAAACATAAAAAATCATTATTTTAAGAAATATTTGGTAAATTAATTCTTAATGTCATTTTAAATATGCTCTATTTTAATAGCATATAAATTTTAAAATTAAATTCTTTTTTATGGTATGGAACTGATTGTTTGTTTTTTTTGACTAATTAAATATTTGAATCTCAATAAATATGACTTAAACCATATATGATTATGATAATTTCTTTTACCATTTACTTTATTAAAAAAAAAGAAGTTGGATGTTTTCTATATTTTAAAATCTTTAGCGATTAATAAATTTTGGTATGAATTTATCATATGCAACAAAGCCCCATAAAAACAAACGCAAAATATTTTTTTTAGTTATACGGATGAAGGCTATTGGATTGTGATATCATTTAATTATTCAATACCTAAAGCAATAAACATATCAAAAATATTTTTTAATTGAGATATCAGATAGTTTTTTGAGTTACTAATACAATAAAATGTAGATTAATGTATTATTTCTTCTTCCTCAATAAACTTCACACCATACTCTTCAAGTTCTTTAAGTATCGGAATGTAAACCGATGGTTTTGTTGGTATTATTACTCCTTTTTCACTTAAATCGCCTGTAAGTACCCTTTTTATGGCTATTGCCAATGGTGTTCCAACGGTAATTGACATGGCGGTATGAACTGTGTCTTTTCCAATAATTACCATCGATGATTTGCGACGGAATTTTTTTCCGCCTAGTTCATACTCAAAGATATGTTGCATTACAATCATATCCTTATCATTGGGTTCAAGGAATAATTTTTCTTCTAAAATTTTTTGTAAAATTTGAGCAGGGCTAACGTTTGATAAACCCACTTTCTTTTCCTCAAAAATACCTAGCCATTGAAGTTTCTCAAATACAACAGGGTCGTTTGCCTCAGCAATCTCACGTTTTATCTTTTCCTCAACCGATAGTTTTGGATCATATGCAAGGAAGCTATTAATAAAGTTTCTGTAGGTTAAATTCTCGCTATTAGGAATTTTATACGTATCATCTGTCGCTCCAAGTTGAACAAATACATTCCAAGCTTTGCAATATCCCGCTTTACGAAGAGTTCCCCTTATTAAAGTTTGAATATCCTTGAGATCATATATTTCACGATATTGGAGCGAGTCCCTATTGGGGTACATTTCAAATTCCCCATAATTAAGTACCGAATAAGTTCTTGCTCTTGAATAAAGCCTATGGTATGGAATAAACTTATACTGTCCATTTTCAATAAATTGAGCAACACCCTGTCCTGCAAGTACTACATTACGTGGATTCCAAGTAAATTTATAGTTCCAAGGGTTATTATCGCTTTCAGGAGCAATAAGTCCACCGGTATTACTGATGAAGCCAAGAAGTTTACCTCCTTTTTCCCGAATCTCATCTATCACCTTCATTGCCGACATATGGTCAATACCAGGATCAACGCCAAGTTCATTAAGAAGCGTAATACCCTTCTGCTTTGCCTCAGCATCAAGCGCTTTCATCGCTTCAGATACATACGATGCAGTTGCCATATGTTTGCCTTGGCTAACACATTCTTTTGCTACTATAGGATGCATAAATGCTGGCAATAGCGATACAACTATATCGGCCCAAGCAATTTCTGATTTAAGTTGGTTATAATCATTAATATCAAAGCGAATAGCTAGTCCTTTTGGATGGTTGTTAATTTTACTCTTTGCTAAATCTAACGAAAGGTCACCTACTTTTACAGTCCAATCTAATTTTAATGCGTTGTCTAGTAAGTATTTTATCAGGTCTGATGATGATAAACCGGCTCCAATTACAAAAATTTTCTTCATAGAGATGTTTTCTTTTTTAGGGTTTGCTAATCTAGTAAAAGTATTGTTTTTAAAAAATGATTTATACCGTTACCAATTCTGGAATTATAGTTAAAACCTATCAATTGAATAAGTTAGCTTGTTGATTAATTGTTAGATCATTTCATGCAATGAGTAGAAGTTTTTAATATTTTTGTTTGCCTATTTAGTTGGTAAAATCACCTTTAACCTATTACACCCTTGAGCGAATTTAACGAGAGTACAGTTGTAGAAACTCCCCTTATGAAGCAATACTTTAGCATCAAGCGTAAGCATCCTGATGCTATTTTACTCTTTAGGGTTGGTGATTTTTACGAAACATTTGGTGATGATGCCATAAAGGCGTCAGAGATACTTGGCATTACGCTTACTCGTCGTGCTAATGGTGCTGCTGCTTACGTTGAATTAGCTGGATTTCCGCATCATGCTCTTGATACTTATCTTCCAAAACTCGTAAGAGCAGGGCAGAGGGTTGCCATTTGCGACCAGCTTGAAGATCCAAAGTTAACGAAGACTATTGTAAAAAGAGGTGTTACTGAACTTGTTACACCTGGCGTTTCGTTGAACGATAACGTTCTTGAGCGTAAAGAGAATAATTTCTTAGCATGTGTTCATCTCGATAAAAAGAACGCTGGCATTGCTTTTCTCGATATTTCAACTGGTGAGTTTTTTGTAGCAGAAGGTTCAACAGATTATATTGATAAACTGTTAAGCAATTTTAACCCTAAAGAGGTTCTCGTTGAGCGCACAAAGTATCAAAACTTCATCGAACTATTTGGCTCGAAATACTATGTATTTAAGATGGAGGATTGGGCATATAATGTTGATGGAGCTAATGAGAAACTACTGAACCATTTCCAAACCCAATCATTGAAGGGTTTTGGTGTAGATGGGATGCGGCTTGGATTAACATCAGCAGGAGCAATACTCTATTACCTCGATATTACTCAGCATAGTCAGGTTAACCATATTTCATCAATCTCAAGAATTGATGAGGATAAATACGTTTGGCTCGATAGGTTTACTGTTCGTAACCTTGAACTTTTCTCAACTTATAACGAGGGTGCCAAAACCCTTATAGAGGTAATTGATAGGACTATTTCGCCTATGGGCGGAAGGCTTCTTAAGCGATGGTTAGCGTTTCCTTTAAAGGAGATATCGTTAATCAATGAGAGACAGAATGTCGTAGAGTATTTTATTAAAAATGCTGACCTTAATGATTTGCTTATTGAGAAAGTAAGAGAGGTTGGCGATTTGGAGAGGATCATCTCGAAAGCTGCTGTTGGCAAAATCACGCCTCGCGAGATTGTTCAACTTAAAACATCTTTGTTTACACTTGTTGAGATAAAGGATGCCTGCGAAAAGTCAGATGAACCAACATTACAGCGTATTGGTGAGCAAATAAATCTTTGTTCTAGGATTAGGGACAGAATTGACAGGGAAATTACAACAGATCCTCCTGCGTTGGTGGCTAAGGGAGGTGTTATCTCAAGCGGGTTCGATGCCGAATTGGATGAGCTAAGAACAATTCTTTTTTCGGGTAAAGATTATCTGATTAACTTACAGCAACGAGAATCAGAAAGAACCGGTATTCCTTCGTTAAAAGTTAGTTTTAATAACGTTTTTGGTTACTTTATCGAAGTTCGTAATACTCATAAGGATAAAGTTCCTCCTGAGTGGATTCGTAAGCAAACGCTCGTTTCTGCGGAGCGTTATATTACTGAAGAGTTAAAGGAATACGAAGCAAAAATTCTAGGTGCAGAGGAGAAGATCCTTCAAATTGAACTTAAACTGTTTCAGGAGTTAGTTCTTAGTCTTTCGGAGTATGTTGCTTCTATTCAATTAAATGCATCGCTTGTTGCTCAAATCGATTGCTTACTATCATTTGCAGCCTGCGCAAAATTATATGGCTACTCAAAGCCATCGCTAAATACAACCAACGTAATTGATATCAAGGATGGTCGTCACCCAGTAATTGAACGAATGCTACCAGTTGGCGAGGAGTATATTGCTAATGATGTTTATTTAGACGATAAGGAGCAGCAGATTATAATTATCACAGGACCTAATATGGCTGGTAAATCAGCTTTGCTAAGGCAAACAGCGCTTATTGTGCTTTTAGCACAAATTGGCTCATTTGTACCTGCAAAAGTGGCTTCGCTTGGCGTTGTTGATAAGATATTTACCCGTGTTGGTGCTTCTGATAATATCTCGCTTGGCGAATCAACCTTTATGGTTGAAATGCAAGAGGCTGCAAGTATCCTAAACAACCTTTCCGATAGGAGTTTGATCCTGCTTGATGAGATTGGTCGTGGTACTTCAACATACGATGGAATTTCCATTGCGTGGGCAATGGTTGAATATATTCACGAGCATTCATCGGCAAAGGCAAAAACCCTTTTTGCAACTCACTATCACGAGTTAAACGAAATGGAAACGACTTTCCTAAGGGTTAAGAACTATAATGTAACCATCAAGGAGCTCAATAATAAGGTTATTTTCCTTCGTAAATTGGTTAGGGGAGGAAGCGAGCATAGTTTTGGTATTCATGTTGCTAAAATGCCTGGTATGCCACCAAGTGTTGTGAAAAGGGCAAATGAGATTCTTGCCGAGATGGAGCAATCGCAGCAGGATAAATCTCTTCATAAACCTGTTGAGGATTTAGGCAAGCATCGTGAGGGTTATCAACTTAGTTTCTTCCAACTTGAAGATCCCGTTCTAAAGCAAATTCGTGATCAAATCAAACTTCTTGATATAAACAATCTAACTCCTGTTGAGGCATTAAACAAACTTAACGAGATTAAGAGAATCTCTGGACTGTAACTTATTGTTTTGTTGTTCAATGTTATGCTGTGTTGCCGTGAGGCTGTGGGTGTTTATGCATCTGCTTATTTAACTTCAGATAGCTTCCGATTGATTAATAATCTCCCTAATTTATATAGATACTCTCCGAATTGTTATAATCTGAATTGACGAAATATTGTCAGTTTTTATTAAACGATTGTTTTATAGAAATAAACTTTTTTCAACAATTTATGTTTATGGAAACGAGAGGTTTGTGTCGCACAACTATGTTGTATGGCATAAAAAATGCTATATAAAAGTGTTATAAAACATAAAAAGTCTTTATATTCGCCATCGTATTTAAAAGTACATGTATGATAAAGAAGGTTTTAATCGCCAATAGAGGCGAAATAGCAGTTCGGGTTATACGCTCGTGTCGTGAGTTAGGAATTAAGTCAATTGCCGTTTACTCCGATGCAGACCGAACGGCAATGCACGTTCGTTATGCCGACGAAGCTTACCATATTGGGCCATCACCATCTAAGGAGAGTTACTTGAACGGCGATAAGATTATTGAGGTTGCAAAGCAATGCAAAGCAGATGCCATACACCCAGGGTACGGCTTTCTTTCTGAGAATGCTGAGTTTGCAAAGAAATGTTTAACTGCAGGTATCATATTTATTGGTCCATCGTGGGAATCGATTATCGCCATGGGCGATAAAATATCTGCTCGACTAAAAATGATTGAGGCTGGAGTTCCAGTTGTTCCCGGTACTCAACAGAAGGTTGGAGATATTGATTCAGTTAATAAGGTTGTTGCTGAGATTGGTTTGCCCGTAATTATTAAAGCATCTGCTGGAGGTGGTGGTAAAGGAATGAGGCTCGTTCGTAAGAAAGAGGATCTTGCTTCAGCAATCAGAATGGCTCAGTCAGAGGCCTTATCATCGTTTGGTAACGATACTGTTTATATTGAGAAGTATTTGGATTCCCCCCATCACATCGAGTTTCAGATTTTAGCTGATAAGCAAGGTAATACTCTTCATCTGTTCGAAAGAGAGTGTTCGGTTCAGCGCCGTCACCAAAAGATGATTGAGGAAACGCCATCTCCTTTTATTACAAAGGAGTTACGCGACGAGATGGGAAGGGCTGCCGTAAAAGCAGCGAAAGCAGTTAGCTACGAGGGTGCTGGTACAATCGAGTTTCTGGTTGATGCAAATCGTAATTTCTACTTTTTAGAAATGAACACCTGTTGTACGCTCGGTAATTGGGTGTTCCACCTGTAAACGGGTGTTCATTTCTAAAAAGTAGAAA
>DQHR01000145.1 GCA_003531155.1 Bacteroidales bacterium
ATTTTAAAAGCTCCCAACCGTTCATCTCAGGCATTAATAAGTCCATTACAATTAAGTCTGGATTTTCTGTACGATAAAGGTCATAACCTTCAATTCCATTACTTGCCATTATTAATTCTAAATTTGTAACGTTATTTTGCAGAGTTTTTCCAATCAAAGATCTTACAAAATTAGAATCGTCGACAACTAGAATCTTCATTAGAGCACATCCCTTTCAGATAATAATAAATTTCCTATGACAGGTTCTTCCTTTGGTAGTTCTATTTGTATTTTTGAAATACCTCCTTTTCTTGCATTTTTTAGGAATAAAAGTATTGCTATTTCAACCAGGCAGTCAAGAAAATAGCCTGCGAAATTTGCAGGCTTCGGTTTGGGCTACATGACGGGACTCAATGCAATGGGGGGAGTTATTTTACGTTTTTAGACATGAGGGGAGTTCTTGCCACATTTCAGTCTTTATTTGATTAGGGGCTGTTAACAACTTAATTCGTTTCTTCAATGTATAACGAGTAAAATCAAACTCATTGGAATAATGCTGCCTTAGAACGCCCTGCAAGAAATATTTGTTGGTAATATTACTATATTCCAAAAGCTCATTCTTAAATCTTTCGAATAACACAATGAACCTGATCTCATCTCCGTCAAATTCGATAATTGCATCATGGATTTTTCTCAATAACTCGAAAGGAATCTTGACGCCGCTGGGCAGTACATGTTTGCCTTTGCCGCATAATATCGTTAGTTCAGTTAACCTTACATCAATAGCACGGTTGTTCTCAGGTAGGTGAATATCCCCAAACAACTCGCGTAGATAATTACGAAAACGAATTGTCTCAGAATTGTCATAGAGTTTAATTCCATCGGGATAATACTGTTCAAGTACGGCATAGTACATTCGTGAAAGGCTTATTTTTTTCTTCAGATAAACCTTCCCAGTTAGTTTATAATCACTAAGAACTAGTCTTCGGGCATCGTCAAACGCTACAGGAAGAGCCAAAATTTCTATAACGTTGGCTATCAATTCATCCACTGATTCATAAACGAGTATCTCAGGTAAGCTCTCTTTGAATTCACTTAATTGCTCATACCATTTTCTATCTCCAATGATGAACCCATTCAGCTCATTTGACCAATATGCTGTGGAGCAGTTACTTTTCTTTAGACAGTATATAAATATATCGGATAAATCACCTAACAGCTGGATTATATCGTCAGTAGAGATATAACCAGTATTTTTGCTAAAGGCATAAAGAATATAATGAGGTTTGATCTGGATAATATAATGATCAAAGCGCTTTTGAAGCTTCTTTTCTATCTGACGCACTCCTTCATGGGTAAGTGCATAAACCGCACTTGTTTCCTCAAGCGTATTTCCCTTAGCCCGTTTTCTAATTATTTGTTCATCACGGTCGGTTTTAGATAAATTATGAAGTTTATGTCTCAAGACGATTATCTTGTCTTCACCTAACCAATGTATAAATTTTATTAGTTGAAGACTTTCATTTTTTCCTATAGTCATAGTTAATAAGCGCAATAGATCTCGGACATAGGTTAGCTTTATTCTCTCGAAAAATTTAGAAAGAACAATCGTTCCATCTTTCGATCCAAACGCCGAGATCAAAGGGGCAATTTTTGCTTCATAATTATTAGTTGCTAGAGATTTAATAGGTTGATTGAGTTGATCTTTAGTTTTTTGGGCATCTTCATAGGTCTCTACAAAAGAATTTAACATGGAAACTAAATTTTCAAGACCATTGTTGTTCTTAGAGTACCAAATACAAAGATCGTCGCCTAACAATTCCTTGATTTTAAGGAGTCTGTTAGAAATCTCAGAATTAATGTTGTTTACTTTATCGAATTCAGCAATCGAAAATGAGAGTAATAAACTAAAGGCTTTAGCTTTGGCGGGGTGTTTAAGGCAATAATTATACATTTCATCTTCCAAAATACATGAATCTTCTATATTAACTGAGCCTTCACAAAGTATCTTCATAATCATCAGTTCTTTCTTTTTTGATTTGAATAAGCCTAACGATAATTATTCAGACTTTTTTCTATAAAAAGGTCCTATAATAGCATCTTTGTCTTTGCGTGATTGCTTAAAAAAACACAAAGTGAGCCCTTAATTTTTTTAATTAAGGGCTCACTAAAACACTTGACCGCTCCAAATCTTAGATTTGGTGCCCGGTTATGAAATTAATAAAAGCCGTCAGATATCATAAGACATCTTGACGGCTTCGTTGCCAACTGACTAAGACATGAACAAGACTTTCTATGAATTATAGTATACCTTTCAAATTGCAGTTTGTCATTCTTGAAATTAACCCGTAAATGCCTGATATCATAAATTGTACCTTAGTTTGAGTTCATTATTTTATAGAAGCGTTAAATCCCTCAATATTTTAGTATATAACACTTTTGGGGAGATGACTTATCAGTATGGCAGTTTTTAGATCAGGAAAGCTACAAAAATATAAACAGGTGCGGTGAGTAGCAAAGTGTTTCCTCTGATCTCTAGAAATTGAAGCAGCTGATTATTTAACCATTAAATAATCAGCTGCGCCCTGACCTTTACCTTAAACTAGATGGCGGTATCACCCTGCTCTCCAGTCCGGATACGGACGACTTCACCCACGTTCTGAACAAATATCTTGCCATCACCAACCTGACCGGTGCGGGCAACTTTAACAATAATCCCAATAACTTCATCAACTTTTTCATCAACTATGACAATTTCGAGTTTAATTTTAGGTAGTAAATGCGTGGTGACTTCTTGCCCGCGGTAAATTTGGGTATACCCTTTTTGTCGACCGAAGCCGAGCACATGAGTGACGGTAATACCCAGGATTTCAGCAGCCGCCAAGGCATCTTTTATCTCATCTAACTTGCCCGGTCTGATAATTGCTTCAATCTTTTTCATGGAATATCCTCCTTTTACCATCATTATACTGAATACTAAACAAATGTGAAAGAACAATGTTTAACCGAAGAAACGCCTAAGCCCTGCTATCAAATGGATTTTAGATTTATAAGTTTACGGAAGGGGCTTTCATCTCAAACCCGGCATAAGCCTCCATACCATGTTCGCCAATATCCAGACCGATCAATTCTTCTTCCTTGGTTACGCGAAGGCCAATAGTTGCCTTGATAATTCCGAATAGTACGAGGGCGGTACACGCTGTCCAG
>DQHR01000136.1 GCA_003531155.1 Bacteroidales bacterium
CAGAGTGCATTAGATATTGTAGTGCTCTATCGTCTTTACACTCATTTTAAATGGGTAGCCAAACGCGAACTATTTAAAGTTCCTTTTATTGGCTGGAATTTGACCCTTAACCGCCATGTTGCGATTGACAGGAGTAATGCTAGAAGTGCTGTTAAGATGATGCAGAAATCTATTGCGCATTTAAAGCAAGGTAGTTCAATACTAATATTCCCAGAAGGAACCCGTTCTGAAGATGGAAAAATCAGACGATTCAAGGATGGTGCATTTATCATTGCAAAAAAGGCAGAAATATCAATACTCCCTGTGGTTATAAATGGAACGCTTGAAACTCTTCCTAAAAGTGGCATGATTGGTGGTCGCCAAGTATTCGATATTCGTGTTCTACCCGAAATCCCCTACGAGTCGTTTAAAGATAAAAGTACCGCTGATATTGCTAAAGAAATGCATGAACTACTAACTGAGGAACATAAAAAGATTGCACCAAATTATTACAGTTCAAATTGATATTAATTCATATTCTCTCAACCAAAAGTATTATTCCTTATTATACTTTTTCATGTCTTTACTCAACTCCTCAAGCATCTCCATTTGAATCTCCTGAGTCTTCATCAACCTCGACCACTGATCGAGAAGAAGATGATCAACCTTTTCGTGAAGGGTTCTAATCTCAATCTCTGCCTTTAGGTTAATTTGGTAATCATTTTCTGAACGAATTCGATCCTTTGACTCCTGCCTATTTTGGCTCATCATTATTATTGGAGCCTGAATAGCTGCAATGCAAGACAAAATTAAATTCATTAGAATAAACGGGTAAGGATCAAATGCCTGATTAAGTAGTACAAATCCATTCAGAATAATCCAAAGCAATAAGATTATAAAAAAAGTAATGATAAAATTCCAACTTCCTCCGAATTTAGCCACCTTATCGGCAATTCTATCGCCAAATGAAGTTTTTTCAGAGTATGTTGTGGTCGGGTTTTTTGCTAAAAACTCGCTGTCGTGAATACTATTAATTACTTCTTGTTCTAGCGATTCAATTTTCCCCCTCTCCTCTCTAACAAGATTTTGAATGTACGAACGCCTAAACTGGTTTAAATCCTCTAGGCAAATCTTACAGTTTTTAGACCAATCAGGATATTTCATTTTTATTAGATCTGTAATTTCGCGACTAATACCATACTCCGAAATCAACTGATTTTCGTCAAATTTATTTTTACAAATACAGCAATAACGATCATCCAGCATTTCCATAACATTTTATTTTAATCCATTTTTAATGGCATCAATATTTACATTTTTAATGTATTCAGGAATATTTTTGTAATATTCATGAAATCCAAATCCTCCATGTAATAGTTCATCTAGTGCAGCTTCCTTACTCCAACCTTGAAATACTATCCTATACATTGCCACAACTACGCCGGTTCTATCGGAACCATGTCGACAATGGATAAGCATCGGCTTTGGAGCCGATTTAATAATTTTTAACGCGGCAATAATATCTTTATCTGAAACGCTACCAGCATTCATAGCAACGAGGTAAGGCTTAATTGGGAGTTTACCAATAGCTTCATCATCAGTTTTTGTTGTTCTTAGGTTAAGGACACTCTTTATTCCAATCCTGCTTAATTCAAGGAAATCATCCTTATCGGGTTGCTCAGAGCGATAAATATCATCACTAACCTTGAACAAGTTCATCAGATTAGCTGATTTAATCATAACAGCCCAATTATTAGAACGTTGCACAATCTGCGCTGATGCTAAATGTCCTAACGAAATAATAAAAACAAAAGAAATTTGTATCAAAAATTTTGGTCTCATACCCATGAATTAAGGATTATAGGGTGAAGGTAGTAATAATTTTATTTTTCGAATAAAAAGCTAAACAAAAGTTTGACTCATCTGTTTGAGATATTGACACTTTCAGTAATAAGAGCAAATAATTGAATCAATCCTTTTTTATGATGAAGCACGATATATTAATTGTAGGAGGAGGAGTTAGCGGTGCGGCGCTACTTTATACGCTAAGCAGATACACTAATGTGAAAAACATTGGGTTAGTTGAAAAATACTCCGATTTTGGTTCAGTAAACTCAGCCTCAACAATGAACAGCCAAACGCTTCATTTTGGCGATATTGAAACTAATTACACCATTGAAAAAGCGCGTAAGGTTAAGCGGAGCGCCGATATGGTAATGAAGTATTTAGAAACTGAAAAGATCAGCAATGGAAGCGAAAAACTTTTTAGTAAATACTCGAAAATGGTTTTAGCGGTTGGCAAAGATCAGGTTGAAACGCTTAGGGCAAGATACAAACCATTCAGCGAAGTTTTTCCAAATTTAAGAATGATTGAAAAAGATGAAATTGGAAAAATAGAACCACGTGTACTTGAAGGTCGAGATCCAAATCAGGAGTTACTTGCTCTTGTAACTGAAGATGGCTATACTGTTGATTTTGGTAAACTTAGCCGCAATTTTATTGTCAACGCAAAAAAAACTAATCCTGATATATCCTTCTACCTTAACACTAGAGTTTTAAAAATTGTAAAGGATGGTGATATTTTTAAAATAAAAACTAACAATGGTGAAATAGAAGCATCTACAGTTGTTATATCTGCTGGCGGACATAGCTTAATGCTTGCAAAATCGATGGGATATGGTAAAACCTACTCAATATTATCAATGTCGGGCAGTTTTTACACAGGTCCTAAACTGTTAAATGGCAAAGTATATACAATGCAGGTTGCAAAATTGCCGTTTGCAGCAATCCATGGCGATCCAGAGGTTCACGATGCAGATGTAACCCGATTTGGCCCAACAGCAAAACCTATCTTTATGCTAGAAAGATACAATTATTCTACTTTTTGGGAATATTGGAAAACATTTGGGCTTGGAATTAAACCCATTATTAGTATAGTTAGCATCCTTTTCGATAAGGTGATATTTGGGTATGTTATGAAAAATGTTGTTTACGACATACCATCCGTTGGCAAACGCTCATTTTTAAAGGAGATTCGCAAGATTGTTCCAAATGTAAAACTTAGCGAAATAACCTTTGCAAAAGGTGTTGGGGGAACTCGCCCTCAAATCATCAACAATGCCATTCGGAAACTCGAAATGGGTGAAGCTAAAATTGTTGGCGAAAAAATTATTTTCAACATTACACCTTCACCCGGAGCATCAACTTGTTTAGGCAATGCCTTTGAAGACACTGAAAAATTGATGGAATTCCTTAACAACAAGTTTACTTTCAACAAAGAACAATTCGAAAAAGATTTAGTGCTTTAGTCATTCTCAACCTTTAAACAGATTAGTATGATTTTCGATCTTGATATGATAAAATCGTTTTACAAAGGGTTACCCGATGTAATTTCGAAAGTTAAGAAAGAGTTAAACAAACCTTTAACGCTTAGCGAGAAAATACTTTATAGTCACCTTTTCGAACCAAACAAAATATCATCATTTAAGCGAGGTGTCGATTATGTTGATTTTGCTCCCAATAGAGTTGCCATGCAGGATGCTACTGCTCAAATGGCTCTTTTACAATTCATACAAGCTGGCAAAGACAAAACTGCCGTTCCATCATCAGTCCATTGCGACCACCTGATAATGGCAAAGCTAGGCTCAGTGGCCGATTTAAATACGGCCAATGTAACTAATAAAGAAGTGTACGACTTTTTAAGTAGTATCTGCGATAAGTACGACATTGGTTTTTGGAAACCTGGAGCAGGGATTATCCATCAAATAGTTTTAGAGAACTATGCTTTCCCTGGAGGAATGATGATTGGAACCGATTCGCACACCGTAAACGCAGGCGGATTGGGAATGATAGCCATTGGTGTTGGAGGCGCCGATGCCGTTGATGTTATGTCGGGTATGGGATGGGAGCTCAAATTCCCGAAACTTATAGGAGTTAAATTAACCGGGAAACTCAATGGTTGGGCATCTGCAAAGGATATCATATTAAAAGTTTCGGGCTTACTAACAGTTAAAGGAGGTACAGGTCACATCATCGAATATTTTGGTGAAGGGGCACAATCGCTATCATGTACTGGGAAAGCTACTATATGTAATATGGGGGCTGAGGTTGGAGCAACCTGTTCAATTTTTGGATATGATGAAGCAATGGCTAAATACCTTTCAGCAACAGGTCGTAAAGAGGTTGCCGATTTGGCATCGAACATAAAAGAGCATCTAACTGCAGATGCTGAAACTTATGCAAATCCCGAAAAGTATTTCGATCAAGTTATAGAGATAAACCTTTCAGAACTTTCTCCATATATCAATGGCCCATTTACCCCAGACTTAGCAACTCCAATTTCAGAGATGAAAGAGGTTGCCACCAAAAATGGATGGCCATTAAAGGTTGAAGTAGGCCTAATTGGATCATGCACCAACTCATCGTACGAGGATTTATCGAGGGCAGCATCCATTGCAAAAGATGCAATGGGAAAAGGGTTGGTTGCCAAATCGATGTTTACCATTACACCGGGTTCAGAGCAAATACGCTTAATTGCCGAGCGCGATGGCTTACTAAAAACATTTGAAAACATTGGTGGTAAAGTATTTGCCAACGCTTGCGGCCCTTGCATTGGACAATGGGATAGAGAGGGTGCCGATAAAAAAGAAGTAAACACTGTTATCCACTCGTTTAACCGCAATTTTGCCAAACGAACTGATGGAAACCCCAACACACATGCTTTTGTTGCATCTCCTGAGATTGTTACAGCACTTGCTATTGCAGGCGATTTAACATTTAATCCATTAACCGATTCGCTAACCAATTCAAAGGGGGAAAAGGTTAAATTAGCTGAACCTCATGGATTCGATCTTCCCCCTAAAGGGTTCACTGGAGACGACAGCGGCTTCCAAAAACCATCGAAGGATAAAAGCAATATATCAATTGCCATCAATCCAAAATCCGAAAGACTTCAAGTTCTTGAACCTTTCGAAAAATGGGATGGTAAGGATTATATTGGTTTGCCCTTACTTATTAAAGCTAAAGGGAAATGCACAACTGATCATATATCAATGGCTGGGGTTTGGCTTAAGTACAGGGGGCATCTCGATAATATTTCTGACAACTACATGATTGGTGCTGTAAACTCATTCAATGATAAAACCAACAGTATCTTCAATCAATTAACAAAAAAATATGAGCCAGTTCCAACAGTTGCACGTGCATACAAGGCAGCCAGTTTAGGATCAATCGTGGTTGGCGAAGAGAATCTTGGAGAGGGTTCGTCTCGCGAACATGCCGCCATGGAGCCACGATTTCTCAACGTTAAAGCAGTTTTAGTAAAATCGTTTGCACGTATCCATGAAACTAATTTAAAAAAACAGGGGATACTCGCTCTAACCTTTGCCAACAAGGATGATTATAACAAGATAATGGAAAAGGACAAGATTGATATCGTGGGGTTAAACGAGTTTACACCTGGCAAACCAATCAAACTAATTCTAAATCATTATGGCGGTGAACGGGAAATTATTTATGCAAATCACACCTTCAATCAATCGCAAATTGATTGGTTTAAAGCAGGCAGTGCTCTTAATTTGATTAGAGAAGCGAACAAGTAGGTAAGTGAAATAAAACGATTAACAATACACTAAACAAAAAATAAATAATACTATGGAGGCAGAAAAAATCAAAATTGTCGATGGGAAATTGGTTGTTCCCAACTATCCAATAATCCCTTTCATCGAAGGTGATGGGATTGGTCCTGATATTTGGAGAGCTTCAGTTAGGATTTTCGATGCTGCTGTAGATAAAGTATTCAAAGGCAACAAGCGGGTGGCATGGAAGGAAGTACTTGCTGGAGAAAAAGCCTTTATCAAAACTGGCAACTGGCTTCCCGACGAAACGCTTACAGTTTTTAAGGAGTACCTTGTAGGTATTAAAGGACCACTCACGACCCCTATTGGGGGTGGAATGCGCTCTCTAAACGTAGCACTACGTCAAGAGTTAGATTTGTACACCTGCTATAGGCCTGTTCGGTATTTTGCAGGAGTTCCAAGTCCTGTAAAGAGACCTGAACTAGTAGATATGCATATTTTCCGTGAGAATACGGAGGATATTTATGCTGGCATTGAGTATATGCATGGCACACCTGAAGCCGAAAAGATCAAGAAATTCCTTCTTGAGGAGATGAAGGTGAAATCAATTCGTTTTCCCAAGACCGCATCAATTGGTATTAAACCCGTTTCACTAGAGGGAACCGAAAGACTTGTCCGTCAGGCAATCAAATTTGCGATAGATAAAAAACTACCTTCAGTAACCCTTGTGCATAAAGGGAATATCATGAAATTCACCGAAGGTGCCTTTATGAAATGGGGTTACGCCCTTGCCGAACGAGAGTTTGGCGATAAAGTATTCACTTGGAATCAGCATAAAAAAATACTCGCCGAGAAAGGAGAAGTTGTAGCAAACGAAGCTCTTAAAACTGCCGAAGATGCTGGTAAAATTATCATCAAAGATGTTATTGCTGATGCTTTCCTTCAGCAAATTCTTTTACGCCCTGCTGAATATTCAGTTATTGCTACGCTTAATCTTAATGGCGATTACATCTCGGATGCTTTAGCTGCAATTGTTGGAGGTATTGGAATTGCGCCTGGTGGTAACATCAACTATGAATCGGGGCATGCTATTTTTGAGGCAACTCATGGTACGGCTCCAAAATATGCCGATCAGGATAAAGTTAATCCTGGCTCAGTAATCCTTTCGGGAGCATTGATGTTCGAACATATTGGTTGGGACGAGGTAGCTAAAGCTATCTATAGCGCGCTTGAGAAAACAATCCTGAGCAAAAAGGTAACCTACGATTTCCATAGACTTACTGAGAATGCAACGCTACTCAAAACATCAGAATTTGCTGATGCAATTATTTCAAACCTTAAACTATAACCATCAAATTTTTTGAATTATGGAAGACAAAAGATTCTTAGGTCAGCTCAACGATTCCATTAAGCAGTCGTGCCAAATTGATAACGAACTTTTCGAAAAGTTTGATGTTAAACGTGGTTTAAGGAATAAAGATGGGACGGGTGTGCTTGTTGGTCTTACCAATATTGGTGAGGTTGTTGGGTACAAAAAGGAAGGTGACAAGGTTGTTGCCATTCCTGGTCGTTTACTTTATAGAGGTATAGATATTGAGGACATTACTATTGGTTTCCAAAAGGAAGATCGCCATGGTTTCGACGAAACTGTTTTCCTTCTCTTAACAGGAAAGTTGCCAAACACCGAAGAACTCGAAAAATTTTCGGCTCACATGGCATCACTGAGGGCTTTACCGGATAGTTTCATCAAAGATATGATCCTATCGATGAAAGGTAAAGATGTGCTCAACATGCTTGCCCGTTCGGTACTTGGATTATACATTCTTGATGATGATCCCGATAACATTTCGCTTCCGAATATGATTCAGCAAACGCTGAACATCATAGCCAAGTTCCCGTCTATCATAGCATATTCTTATCAAGCATTTAGTCATGCATATCAGGGACGTACTTTGATGATTAGATATCCAAAGGAAAACCTAACAACTGCTGAGAACTTCCTTTACATGGTTAAGGGAGAATGTACTAAATACACTAAATTAGAAGCAGATTTACTCGACTTAGCTCTTGTGCTTCATGCTGAGCACGGCGGAGGTAATAACTCAACCTTTACAATCAGAGTAACCAGCTCGAGTGAAACAGATATTTACTCGGCAGTAACATCGGCTATTGCATCGCTAAAAGGACCTTTGCACGGTGGTGCAAATCTTAAGGTTCTTGACATGATGGATGATTTAAAGAACAATGTAAATAATTGGAAGGATCAAGCTGAAGTTGAAGCTTATCTTCTAAAAATATTGAACAAACAAGCCTTTGATAAAACAGGGAAGATATATGGAATCGGTCATGCCGTTTATACTATATCCGACCCACGAGCAGGATTACTCAAAGAAAAAGCAAGAGAACTTGCAATTGAAAAAAACAGGCTTGAGGAATTTCTTCTTTACGAAATGGTAGAAAAAATAACCCCTACCGTTTTCAAGATTTTCAAAGGCGAACAGCGCGAAAAAGTTGTTTGCATCAATGTTGATTTCTATTCAGGGTTTGTTTATTCCTGCATTGGAATTCCGAAAGAACTATTCACGCCGCTATTTGCAATGGCACGTATTTCGGGTTGGTGTACACACCGCATTGAGGAGTTAACTTTTTCAGCAAAGCGTATTATTCGACCTGCATTTAAGAATGTTTTCGGTAAGCAAGATTACATTCCAATTGGCGACAGGCATGAACATATTTAAATTGGAGAATTGGAGTGATGAAAAATTGGTTTAAATTGATTGTAAATTATAAAAACACTTTTTAAAACTTTTGCATTATGAATGATTTCATTGATCCACGACTTGAAAAAGCATACGAATCACTCCTAGACGGAGATTTAAAAACGGCTGTCAGTCTTTTTGAAGAGAATCTAAAACAAAGCCCTAATAGTATCCACCTGATGATGGAGCTAGCAAATACATACTATATACTTGGAGAGCTAAGCAAATCGATAGGATATTATCGCAAAGTACTATTTATCAAGCCTAATAGTCCTTACGTACTTTACAGAATGGGCGTTGCACTTTATCGTTCAACTCTTTTTACAGAGGCAGTTGACGTTTTCAACAAGATTGTTGAATCGGGTAAGTATTTACCAATGACATATCTGTGGCTGGGATTAAGTTACTACCATTTAGGTAAAGAGGATAAAAGTATTCAAGCATACCGCAAACTGCTTGAGTTCTGCCCCGAAACCCAGATGGCTAATTACTACATGGGTGTTGCCCTTAAAGCTTCTGGTAAATACGATGAGGCGATTATTCATTTCGAAAGATTGCTAACAAGTTGCCCAACATGCGATCAGCATGTATCGGCTCTTTACCATCTAGGAAGAACATATATGAAAAATTTCAACTACGAAAAGGCTAAAATACACTTTAAGAGAGCTCTTGAACTTGATCCTGAAAACAAGAATGCTTCCGAAATGTATAACTACCTAATGGATTTGTAGGAAACAATATTCTTCTATCAAAAAAGGGTTGAAATAATTCAACCCTTTTTTATTACTTTTATGTGTTTGAATCCAATTGTTTTCAATACATGAAACCTACCAAACCTCAACTTGAGGCAATAATAATTCCAATTATACTTTTCATTATTGCTTTTGTTTGGAAACTTGCTTATATAGAAACCCGAGATATTTGTCTGGATGAGCCATTCACAATTTTTCATGCTCAACACAGCGTTTGGGATATTATCAAATTAACGGCTCAGAATGAGCCGAATCCTCCGCTATTCATGCTATTACTTCATTTTTGGATTAAATTTTTCGGGATTGATCCTATTTCTGTTCGTTTTTTGCCTCTGCTGTTTAACGCTTTTACTGTTGTATTCATCTATCAAATTGGGAGGAAGTTTTTTAGCCTTTTTACAGGTATTTTTGCTGCTGGATTATTCATTTTTTCAACTTACCATTTTTACTTTGGACTAGAAACACGAACATATTCATTGCTATCGCTGGCAACAAGTTCTTCTTTATTCTACTTTTTATCTCTTACAAAAGACCAAAACAATAGGAGAGTTTTAATTGCTCTAATTATATCAAACTTTGTTCTTATATACAGCCATTTCTTTGGATGGTTTGTAGTTGTTATACAGCTTATAATTAGTTTATCCTACTTAAAGGATCGACTTCTTTTTAAAAGAATAATTATTGCACTTGCTATTACCGGGGCAACTTTTCTTCCTATGGCAATGGTATTCGTTAAACAGTTCCTTGTTTCTAGCAAAGGAACCTGGGTACAGTCGCCTTCCAATAGCGAATACTTAAATCAAGTTTTTGAGTTCCTTAATTCTAAAAGGGTATTTGCGCTTGTTTTTCTTTTCGTTTTTGCTGGAATCATTTACAAAATCTATAGCAAAAATAAACAACCAATAAAGAAAGAACTATTAATCGTACTCTCTTGGTGGCTGATTCCTTATACTATAATGTTCCTTGTTTCGTCAAAAATTCCAATGTTTATAAATCGTTACATCCTTTTCAACACAATTGGGTTTTACCTTTTCATATCAATTTTAATGGGTTTTTTGTTTAAAAAAATCCCGCTTTATTTGATTGGTTTATCAATTTTGACACTAATGTTTCATGACCTTAAAATAAACTCAAAGGAATTCTACTATCGCGAGGTTAAAAATGCATCAGCATATATCGATAAATTTAAAACAGATAGTAGCATTGTGATAATTTATCCGCATTGGGCCGACTTAGGTTTAGTATATTATCAAAATAGAAAGGTCTTTAAAGATGTTTACCATTTCGATTCGCTTTGTAAAAGCGAGCAAATATTCCCCGTTTGGAATGTTGATTTTGCGAAAGAAGCAATCAAAAATAATCCAAATAAACGAGTCCTGTTTTACCAAGATGGTTCGCCTGAATACGCAGCCATTACAGAGTACTTAGACAGTACTTACACTAAAATCAACGCAGCATTTTATCCACAATGTTTCCAAGTATCAGTTTATGAGCCAATAGTCAAAGATTCGTTGAATCAAAATTGAGAAAAACAATTAATTATTCCCCTCTACCAAAAAATTTGTTACAAGAGTCTCACCATCGGCATCAACAAGAGTAAGTGTGTGATTACCAGCAGATGGCTGCAAGGCTAACTTATGAAAAGTTTTTGTTGTGCCAACATATCTATCATCAAGATGCCAATATATTGTAGCATCAGCCGATCGATGTACAGCCTCGAAAACTATATCGCTTAGTGAACCATCGAGATTACGCGGAATACTAATCTTTGCGTTGGCTATTCGTGGATAAAGCATTGCCATCGATTTAATTTGGTTCTCAGGATTACAACCTTTGAAGTATGGTGGTAATAGTTTATAATCAGAATAACGGTTCTTATAAAACCATTCAATTGCGGGAGGCAAAACAAACCAAGAAACATGTTGCATTTTATTTCTATCGTAACATAGATCGTTAACTCGATACAGTCCTTTTTCATCAAGGTGAACTATTCGATGATAGAGGCAAGGTGGTGTTTCGAGTCCTGATACTGGAACCCAAACCGAATCAACTATCTCGCAAATATCCGTTGCTCGTTGTCCGCTTTGCCGACAAACTGGAATATATGCCATATCATCGATGGGGCGTTCGAACCAATTACTAGCGGGAAGTAGTCCGAAAACATCAAACATAATTGGAGCTGCAGCAGAAACACCTGTCAAATCAGGTCTTCCCTCTCCGCTTGCATTACCAACCCAAACAGCTACTACATGATTCGGATTTAAGCCAATGGCCCAAGCATCGCGATGCCCATAGCTAGTACCTGTTTTCCATGCAATAGAACGACTAGATGCAAAATATTTCCAACCCGATTGCTCATCGGGTCGAGCCACTTCACGCATAGCCTCAAAAGTAAGGTAAATTGATGATGCACTAAACAACGAATAATCTTCGATAATTGGTTCTTTCTTGGTTGTATCAACAACATAATATGCAGAATGGAAATCGAGCTTATTATATCGACTTTGATAGGTTCTAAAATTATTTAACGAACGGGATAAACTTGAGTAAACACTAGCCAAGTCCCACAAATTTGCCTCAGCACCACCAAGAATTAATGATAATCCATAACTGTTTGGAGAACGAGTAACTGTGGTTAACCCCAGTTTATTAAGAATGTAATGAAACTTTGCAACTCCATACGTATTCAACATTCTTACAGCAGGAACATTCAATGAACGAGCAAGCGCTCGCGAAGCGGGAACAGCACCATCGTAAGTAGGATAAAAATTCTTTGGTGTATAACCCCCAATCTGAGTTGGAATATCGGGAATTAACGTATTAGGTAAAATTAACCCATCATTGAGCATAGATGCGTAAAGAAATGGTTTTAAAATACTCCCTGTACTCCGAGGTGATTTAATGATATCAACGCTACGTCCATTACCATCGCTCTCAGGATTTGTGTTTCCAATATATGCAATGGCACTTCCTCTCTTAGTATCGATCACTAAAACAGCAATGTTATGAATTGAGTTTGCCTCCAAACGCGGCTGATAGAGTTCAACTATTTCGTTTACTCTTCGTTGTAGGTTTGCATCTATTGTGGTTTTCACTGTCTTTCCTGTGAATCCATCGATAATTGCTCGAGTTAAAAGATGAGGAGCAATCTGCGGTAAAGCAATTGGCTCACCAGGAAGAGGTTCTTGAATCGAGAGTTGATAGGTTAACTCATCTATTTCCTTTGCCGCAAGAAGTTTTGCTAATAACCTATTCCGTTTCTTCAGATAAGCTTGCTGATTTTTACCGGGAAAAATAATTGACGGGGCATTTGGAAGTACTGCTAAAGCTGCTGTTTCAGCCCAACTCAAATTACTAGCACCTCTCCCATAGTATCGCCACGATGCGGCATCGATCCCAACCACGTTACCTCCGAAAGGAGCATGTGATGCGTAAAGGGTTAATATCTCATTCTTAGAATAGGTTAATTCGAGCCTTAGAGCAAGTATTACTTCGATAATTTTTTCGGGAATTGTTCTACTCTGACCTTTCCGCATCAACCGAATAACCTGCATTGAGATTGTGCTGCCGCCGCTCACAATTCGTCCTTCCTTGATGTTCTGATAAATAGCCCTTGCTATAGAGAATGGGTTAATGCCAGGGTGTCGATAAAAATGCCGATCCTCAAAAGTAACAATACAGTTTGCAACTTTTTTTGGAATTGAATCAGCTTCAGCAAAGCGATACTGTCCATCCTTTGCAATGGTTGCATCTAGCAGTTCACCTTTACTATCTGTAATTACAGTACAAGTTGGATCAGAGAAAAGTGGAGATGGGATTGAAAACCAAAAACCAGAAAAAACCAGCAGAAGTATTGATAAATAAACAATAAACCACTTACGCTTGAATATCTGCATGGTTTCTATATCTACTTCTCAACCAATTCAACCTGAAATAGTTTTGGCCAAAGTTTACCTGTAACAAATAAACGCTTGCCAGCAGCATCCCAAGCAATTCCGTTGAGATAATCTTCATTTCCTGTTCTGTCAGAATTCTTAAGCAGCCCTTTAAAGTCGATAATTCCTTTTATAATCCCCGTCTCAGGGCTAATGATAGCTACTTTGTCGGTAGTATATAAGTTGGCAAAAATATCACCATTAATTAGTTCAAGTTCATTGAGTGAATCAACCAAATCTTTATTGTCAAATACCTCTATTCTTCGAATCTCGATAAAACTATTTGGTTCCATGTATCTTATAATATTTGAGCCATCGCTCATGATTAACTCCTTATCGTTACTGGTGAGTCCCCAGCCTTGCGTGTTATATGTAAAAGTACCAATCTGCTTAAATGATGTAAAATCGTAAACGAAACCGACTTCTGAAGTCCAAGTGAGTTGATAAAGCTTATTGTTGAAAAAAGTTATCCCTTCGCCAAAATGCTTGCTTTCAAGATTAATGCTTTGCAAAACCTTTCCTGTTTCGAGTTCTACTTTCCTTATACTCGACGAACCCTTTTGTCCTGTTCCCTCATAAAGGAATCCATCTTTATAAATTAGCCCTTGCGTATAAGCATCGGGATCATGCGGGAATGTTTTAACTATCCTAAATGTATAAAGTTTTGGTGCAACGTTTGACTTTAATTTTATTGAAACTGATGCTGTTTGATGCTTTCCATCTTTATATGCTGTAGCTCTTATTGTTTGTGAACCCAAACTTAAATCACTTGTTTTTAGGGAATATGATAAACCTGAAAGTTTACAAATCCTATTACTATTGACAAATAGGATTACAGAATCAGGGTTGATCTTATCATCAGTAAGTTTTATCTTAAGATTAACCAAATCGCCAAGTTTGAAAAGCGAGCCATTAGAGGGTTCGTCGAACTTAATTAGGTATATTGATTTTTGAGTTTGCTGATCACTATTGGTTGCTTTCCCTTTTTCATTTGACGTGCATGAAAAAGCAAGTAACATCATTGATGATACAATCGCTAAAGATATTGATAAGATTTTTTTCATTTCTCTATGTTTTCAAACACTGAGTTTCTCTGAGTAAAAAGCACAGAGTTTCACTGAGTATATTAGTTTACAAATCTTTTTATTCCTTCTTTTAATGATTTTACATTGAAATTTATTAAAAATCCAACTTTACATTTCGATAGTTTTAAATATGTAAGAAGTTGTGCGGTATGCACATCATTTAATGCATCTACAGATTTAATTTCAATAACAACTTTCTTTTCAACCAATAAATCGATTCTATATCCAACTTCAAGTTTAACCTCTTCGTAGACTAAAGGTAGTTCTTTTTGTTTTTCAACAAGTAACCCTTTTTTGTATAATTCATAGGCAAAACATTCCTCATATGTTTTTTCGAGTAATCCGGGACCAAGATTTGAGTGCACTTTATAAGCACAATTCAAAATTTTCTCGGTTAAATCTTTTTCAAATAATTCCGACATAATCTCAGTGTTACTTCGTGCTAAACTAAGTGAGACTTCGTGTTTAACTGAATATTCTTTTAAAAAGATTAGGCTTCCTCAACTTCTTAAGTGCTTGCCTCTCTAATTCCTCCATATTCGATTCGGGAAACATCATCTGCCAAACCTTGCTCCACTCAATAAAACCTCCAAGATTTCTATCATCAATAAAAATATCTGCATCAATTTTACGCGATGCATTCTCATCAAATACTTCTTCAGGATAACTCTTATTTACCGCATAAAACTCAACTCCATTGATACGGCAAAACTCAACGGCTTCTTCCAGCTCCTTACCTGTTCTAAAAGTCCATAGAATCAACAAAAAGCCACGCTTTTGAAATTCTCTGAGGGTTTCGAAAGCAAAAAGTTTGGTTTCACCAATTGTTGGATAGCAATGTTCAACAATAGTACCATCAAAATCAACGGCAATCTTAATCATGGGTTGACTAAATAATAACAGACAAATATAGCAAAATTGATGCTTCGACTTCGTAGTGTATAACAATTATGGCTAGAACTTCAAAGCATCAAAACTCCAACGTAGAGAAAAGATATTTGAATACCTAGAATAGCCTTGGCTACCAGCATTGGTCATTGCATAATCGAGGCATATGCTTCGAAACTTAATCCCAACGCCAAGGCTTGGTTGAAATGTTAATTCATTGCTATTAGAAAATCCGCTATTTCGCTGAATATTATTAGCTCCAGCACGAATAAAAATCAGATTCTTATAACCAACCTCTAGCCCAAAATGAGGGTCAATACTAACTGGCTTGCTTGAAACAAGGGTATTCCGTTTCCCATCGAATGTAAAGTCGGCATCAATCTCGGCAGACAAAGTAAAATTCTCATTAATGGTAAAAGAGCGAGACACACCTAAAATTAATCGAGGAAGAGTTAACTCAAGGTTCTTATCTGGTGCAAGATTAAAAGTGCTGTCGTTAACAGTTATCTTCAGTTCGTCGGCATTAAATGTCCAAAAATTAAAGGTAGATGTAACATCTTTAAACATAGCACCAAACCGCCATTTCTGCAAGGTATATCGGGCAGAAGCATCAAGTCCAAATCCGAATGCAGAAGCAAATTTCCCAATATTTCTGTAGATAACTTTTACATTACCTCCTATCCAAAGATTTGGTATTGGTGATTTCCGGGCATAACTCAGAAGAAAAGCATAATCTGCAACCGAAAAGGTTTTTAACCTATCGTAGCTAATGTTCCCATTTCCATCCAATAAATCAGTAGTGTTTGGAATATCATCTACCCCAAATCTAATTATAGAAAATGCCATGGATGAAATTGTATCGGGCTTATAGCTTAAACCGATATGATTATAGCCAGCCATACCTGCAAAGTAGCTGGCATGTAAAGCTTCAACCTGATACTTGTTATCTATTCCAAGTAAACCCGATGGGTTCCAGTATGCTGCTCCAACATCAGTTGAAGATGCTGTTCCAACGCTACCCATTCCCATCCACTTTGCCCCTACTCCAATGGATAAAAAGTCGTTGCTGTACTTTGCTGCTTGCGAAAAAACAAAGTGGTTATAGGCAAAAAATAATATGAATAGTGCGATTCTTCGCATCAGTATATCAATTTTAAGAAGAGGTAAACATACAAAATCCCGTTTTTATTACCAACCTTAGCTTTTTAACTTATTTTTGTAGAAAATATTGTAAAACTCATTACAAATGATTTCAAATAAAAGTATCATCAGACACACACCCAACGTTATCACGTTATTTAACCTTGTTGCCGGTTGTTTATCTATTGTTTCTGCTTTTGAAGGTAATCTTCAAATGGCAGGGATTCTTATTATTGTAGCAGCGATATTCGATTTCTTCGATGGATTTACTGCTCGTTTACTTGGTGCATACAGCCCTCTTGGGAAGGAACTCGACTCTCTTTCTGATGTAGTTAGCTTTGGTATTGCCCCATCGATGATACTTTTCCAGCTATTAAAAGGAGCTCTTGGAATACCAAATTCCGAGGGTTTATTATCGGGTCATTATCTTCTTGCTGTGCCTTTCATAATGGCAGCATTCTCATCGTTACGCCTTGGAATTTTTAACCTCGATGAGCGTCAAACAAGCTCGTTTATTGGATTACCTACACCTGCAAATGCGTTGTTAACAGTTGGTTTAGTTTTCGGATTGAATAGCAGTTGGAGTAACATTTTTAGTATTATTGATTCATCAGCAGTAGCGATAATCGTTTTAGTATTAGTTCAATCAGCATTGCTAGTTTGCGAAATCCCCATGTTTTCTCTCAAACTCAAATCGTTAAAGTTCTCAGTTGCATACAAACAAATTACCCTAATAATTGGAGCAATTGTACTTGTTGTGATATTCCAAACCGCAGCGCTGTCATTGGCAATTCTTTGGTACATCTCTTTATCTATATTCTTTTGGTTCATCGAGAAAAAAAGTAAAGTTATTGGGAATTAATTGGGGGTTAATAAAATTAGAGAATGTTTTACTCACAACTAACTGTTTTATAGAGTTAAAATAATCAAACAACGAACAACTTTTCAAATCTCCTTTTTTAATCTCAAATTTGGATTAATTTTACCAGCAGAAAAATAATCTTTGAACGATGAAATTTATAGCCGAAATTAACGTGATGCCTCTAAAGGCACTTCTTGACCCTCAAGGGAAAGCAGTAGGAATGACCATGCACAACACTGGGTTTACCGAAGTATCGAATGTGCGCATCGGAAAGCATATCACACTTGAGATTGATGCAGTATCGAAGGATATTGCTATTGAAAAGGTGAATGAGGCTTGCGCCAAGATTCTTTCAAATCCAGTAATGGAAGGATTTGAGTACACTGTAAAAGAGGCTTAAAAGATTTTACTATTCTCTCGAAAGTATATCCTTTCGATTCAAGATATCGGCCTGCTTTCGGATGGATTCGTTATGAACCAGCTGAAGCAGGTTTTTAATATACTCCACATCAAGGCCTAATCGTTCTCCGTATTCAACTCTCGATTTTAGAATATTTTCCCACCTGTAAAGCTGAAAAACGCTTACATTATTCTGCTTCTTATATTCGCCAATCTCCTCAACAATACGCATTCGCTGACCAAGTAATTCAATCATCTGCTGATCAATAGAATCAATCTTATTTCGGAATTGCTCCAACTTATCAACAAACTCATTGTTTGTTGACGAAGGAGAACGAAACACCAATCCGTTAAGCATCGAATCAAATTGGGCAGGGGTGATTTGCTGTTTAGCATCGCTAAGCGCAACTGATGGGTTGCAATGTACTTCTACCATCAAACCATCGAGAGAAAGGTTTAACGCTTTCTGAGCAATTTCTGGTACGAGCAAAGCTTGTCCTGCAATATGGCTAGGGTCGCAAAGAATTGGGAGATTAGGAAATTTACTCTTTAGGTCAATTGCTAACTCCCATTTTGGAATATTACGCAATCGGGTCTTCTCGTAAGGATAAAAACCTCGATGAATAGCAGCAAGTCTCTTAATTCCTGCACGATTTAATCGTTCCAACGCTCCAATCCAAAGTTCAAGATCGGGGTTAACAGGATTTTTAACCATAATAGGTATATCAATCCCATTAAGCGCGTAAGCAATTTGTTCTATAGAAAATGGATTTGCACTAGTTCTGGCGCCTACCCAAAGGATATCTATCCCAGCATTAATTGCCATATCAACATGAGCAGGTGTTGCAACTTCGACGGTGGTTAGCAACCCTGTTTCCTCTTTAACCCGTTTTAGCCAATTCAAGGCTTCGTTTCCTGCACCCTCAAAAGTTCCTGGTCTCGAACGGGGTTTCCAAATTCCAACGCGAAAAACCTTTACTTTTCCGGTTTTTGCTATACCCCTTGCGGTTGCCAAAACCTGCTCTTCGCTTTCAGCACTACAAGGACCAGCAATTAGCAAAGGGTGATTAAACCCACTAAACCATTCGGTTATTGGAATAATATCAAGAGTTGTTTTCATGCTATGGGCAAAGATATTGCAAATATCAAACGAAAATCTGGAAATAATCAACAATAATATTGAAACATAATTTCGATAATAAGGTTTAAGGGAGAAGTTTATAAATTTGCACTCATAAAAATTGTAATAACCCTTTAAATAGTATAATGATGTTTAACAAGATGATTGCAGCAATGCTGCCTTACTTTCCTAAAAAACTTATATGGGTTTTCTCCAAAAGATATATTGCTGGAGAAAGTATTGCTGACGCAATTCGTGCTTCGAAAGAACTGAATAAAGAAGGAATAAAAGTAACAATCGACATTTTAGGCGAATTCATTAAAACGCTCGATGAAGCTGAGAGAAATAAAGTTGAGTATATCGAACTAATTGATACCATTCAAAAGGAAAATATTGACGGTAACTATTCGGTAAAACCAACCATGTTTGGGTTACTTATCGACAAAGATGTTTGCTACAAACACATTCGCGAGATTGTTGCTAAAGCTGCATCATACGGTAATTTCATTAGGGTTGACATGGAAGATTCACCATGTACCGACCTCGAGATTGAACTTTACCGTAAACTAAAAGCCGAATTCCCAAAGAATGTTGGCTTAGTTGTTCAGGCTTACCTAAAACGCACACTTCCTGACATTCAAAACCTAATGGATATCCATTCAACCGAAATTCCTCTAAACTATCGTTTATGCAAAGGAATTTACGTTGAGCCTGCTGCAATTGCATATAAAAAGTATGAAGAAATAAACGAGCATTTCCTTGAAGATCTTGAGTTCATGCTTAAGAATGGTGTTTATCCTGGCATTGCAACTCACGATAAACCATTAGTTGATGGGGCCTACAAACTTATTGAAAAGTATAACGTTCCTAAAAACATGTATGAGTTCCAAATGCTTTATGGAGTTACACCTGAACTACGCAAATCAATTGTTGCAAAAGGCCACACCATGAGAGTTTACGTACCTTATGGAAAACAGTGGTTTGGTTACTCAACACGCCGCTTGAAAGAAAATCCAAAAATGGCAAGCCATATTATGAAAGCGCTTTTTGTAAGAGGATAGTATTAAATAATAATGTTAGAAAAGGGTTGAGAAATTCTCAACCCTTTTTTATTTAAGAAAAATGAGTATCTTCACTTAAAGAACTTTAAAATAGCACAAATGAATTCAAAAAAGTTATTTCTCTATTTCCTAATAATGGCTTGTTCCATTAACCTTTTCTCTCAAGAAAAACAAAAAAAGTACTTAATTGGTGGTTCCGTTGGTTTTTCTTTTAAGAATGAAGAATCTGAAATGGATGGACTTTCTACGAATAAATACAACCAATTCGCTTCCTACCTATCTCCAACATTCGGATATTTTGTTAATAATAATTTAGCCATAGGCTTAGAATTAACCTATTCCATTTCTAGGATAAATTATAAAGAAAGTGGAATGGATTACTATAATAACGAAAGAATTTTAGCGAGTCCTTTTATTCGTTATTATGTTACACAATACCTTTTCTTAAAAGGTCAAGGCTATTTCGGAAAAGCAAAAACAAAATATAAAGCTACTTTCTTCGAACCAATAGAGGGAATTGAAGCTACTGAAATAATAAAAAACGAATCAAAAACGCTAGGATTTAGCGTTGGAATGGGTGGTTCAGTAAAAGTTGCTGAAAACATATTCCTTGAACCAATGGTGAGTTATATTCACTTACGAGATAAAAGTGATAGCTATGTTAGTAAGTCAATTGAAAATGAGGTTGTATTTAGCTTGGGACTAACAATAATCATTTAATAGTATTAAACATTTATTGACATTAGGCGTTGATGTATAATAATTTTGTTTGGTTTCTTAGACAAAAAAATAACATCAACCTTTATAGCCATGGAAAAACAGGTCGTTTTAGTAATTAATCCAGGCTCAACATCAACAAAAGTTGCCATTTATAATAGAGATGGAGAGATATGTTCCGAGAACATTAGGCACCAACAAAATGAGTTGGATAAGTTTAGCATAATCACCGATCAGCTCGATTTTAGGTATGAAAAAGTCAAAACATGTTTAAACTGCTTCCTCAACGATAAAGATTATAAAGTGGTGGGTGTTGTTGGTAGGGGTGGAATTGTAAAACATCTTAAAGGGGGAACTTATCGACTTTCAGAATTATTTCTTAAAGATGCCAAAGAGTGTACTTATGGCGAACATGCTTCAAATCTTGGTGGACTTTTAGCCGATAGGCTAAAATCAGAATTTAGTCTTACAGATAGCTATACCGTAGATCCAGTTTCATGTGATAACATGATGCCTAAAGCAGCAATATCAGGAGTACCCGGAATTGTTCGTGATGGCCGGGGGCATCCACTAAACATGAAGATGACTGCTCGTAAAATTGCTAAAAAACAAAATATTCCTTTTGAAGAAACTAATTATGTAATTGCCCACCTTGGTGGAGGTATCTCAATTTCTCTTGTCAAAGCAGGTCTCTTAATTGATATAAACGATGGGCTACTTGGCATGGGTCCATTTACGCCCAATCGCGCAGGTGCACTTCCATTACGAGGAGTAATTAACCTATGCTATAGTAAATCGAGGAAAGAAGTTGAAACCTTACTCTCAAAGAATAGCGGTTTTAAAGCCTACCTTGGTACGGAAGATCTTCGTGAGGTTATAAAAATGGTTGAATCTGGCGATGAGAATGCAAAGCTAATCTTTGATGCATTTATTTATCAGGTAGCCAAAGAAATCGGGGCATATTTTGCTGCTTCAAAGTGCAAGGCACAGGCTATTATAATAACAGGTGGGATTGCATTTAACGAGTTGGTTATTAATGAACTTCGTAACTATGTCGGTAAACTTACAGAATTCCATGTTTATCCCGGCGAAAATGAGATGGAAGCGTTGGCTGAAGGGGTTTTTAGAGTGATTGATGGAGAGGAAATTGCGAAAGAATATGATTAAAACATTACATTTATATTAAATCTAAACATTTATGGCAGTAAAAGCATTTCAAGACTACTACCCCGATCATCTTAGCCACTGCTATGGATGTGGGAAATTAAACGAGCATGGTTATCAAATAAAAACCGTATGGGATGGAGATGAAACACTAACAACGTTCACTCCTAGACCCTACCATACCGCTGTACCAGGATTTGTTTATGGAGGACTTTTAGCCTCGCTAATCGATTGCCACGCTACTGGCTCTGCGGCGGGAGCCATGTATAGAAAAGAAGGCCGGGAAATGGACACAGAGCCATCGTTCCGATTTCTTACGGGTTCTTTGAATGTTAAATATCTTAAGCCCACTCCGATTGATTGCACTCTTCAAATTAGAGGTAAAATCCGCGAAATTGATGGCAAAAAGGTAACCATTGATGTTGATGTAATTGCAAATGGAGTAGTTACGGTTAAAGGAGAGGTTGTAGCTGTGCAAGTTCCTGATAAGTATATTGAGGATATTATGAAGAGCGTAAGTAAATAGACAAAAAATAATAAAAGCCATTGAATAAATTCAATGGCTTTTTTGAAAACCTGCATTCCACATTTTCCCTTCTTAATACTCCATTACCTCTTCCTCACCATTTATAACTGCAAGTCCTCTCATAGCAAGAATTTCAATATCATCCGCTCCAGGATAGATAACAATTGGAGCAAGTTTACTTATTCTTTCGGAAATTTTTCTTACAAACCATTGGCTATGGGCAATACCTCCAGTCAAAATAATAGCATCAACTTCTCCATTAAGCACTGGATACATCGACCCAATTGTTTTTGAGACTTGATATGCCATGGCTTCGAATATAAATGCTGCTTTAGAGTCTCCCTCGTGAACCATTTTATCAACCTCTTCGGCGCTATGCGTTCCAAGGTGAGCATAAATTCCTCCTTCGATACTAACTTTTGCAAGCAACTCTTGCTCGTTATACTTTCCGCTAAAGCAAAGTTTTATTAAGTCGCCTGCAGGTAAACCGCCTGCCCTAATTGGCGAGAATGGTCCATCACCATCAAATCCCATATTTGAATCAACAACTGATCCTTTCCGATGAGCCCCAACTGTAATTCCTGTTCCAAGGTGAGCAACAATAAGATTAAGATCTTCATACTTTTTCCCAATTGATTTAGCATACTTACGAGCCATTGCTTTTTGGTTAAGAGCATGAAAAATCGACTTACGGCTAATTTCTGGTAACCCAGTAACACGTGCAATATCATCATATTCATCAACAACCACAGAATCAGCAATAAATGCTTTAGCGTTGGGTAATTCTTTTGCGATTTCATCAGCAATAAGTCCTCCAAGATTGACAATATCTTTACCCATTCTACACTCCCCCAGATCTTTCACTACTGCCTCACTAACGTAATATACTCCTGACTTTAAGGGTTTTGTAAGTCCTCCGCGAGCAATTACTACTTTTATATCTTCAAGGGGAATATTATTCTCAAAAAGTTCCTTAATGATCGACTTCTTTCGAGCAATTGTAAGCTCATCGCAATCCTTATAAATCTTCAGATTATCTTCTCGATGATCAATTCTTTTCAGAAAAATCAACTTGTTGTTATTGTAAACGCCAACCTTTGTGAATGGGTATCTAGGGTTAATCGCTACGATTAAGCTAGAAGTCGAATAATCGATTTTGTAAGTCATGGCTAATGAGGCTTTGGTTTCTATGGTATAGTTACTAACAATGTTTAGCTATAAATGTTCTAATGTAGAACAGGATTTTATCGAGCGTTTATGTTCTTATTGTCATCCTGAGCAAAGCGAAGGATCTAAACAGGCAAAGATTAGATGCTTCACTACGTTCAGCATGACAGAATTATATGAACAACAATAAATATAGCCATTCAAATATTATATAACTAGAATAGGCTTACATATTCCTCCGATACTGTCCACCCACCTCGTAAAGGGAGTTTGTTATTTGGCCAATCGTACAGTATTTTGCGGCTTCGAAAATATATTCAAAAGTATTTTGGTTTTCTAAAACGGCATTTTTAAGGTTTAACAAAGCCTCTTTCGCTTTATCAACATTAGCCTGTTTCATTATTTTTACATTCTCAACCTGATAATCCTTTTCCTGCTGCGTTGCCCTAATTACTTCGCGTGGTACTATTGTTGGCGAGCCTGTGGACGATAAGAATGTATTTACTCCCATTATTGGCAACTTGCCGCTATGCTTCAACGATTCGTAATACAATGATTCGCTCTGAATTTTACCTCGCTGATACATGGTCTCCATCGCACCAAGCACTCCTCCTCTTTCTGATATTCTTTCAAACTCGAGCATCACTGCCTCCTCAACAAGTTTTGTTAACTCTTCGATTATGAATGACCCTTGCAGCGAATTCTGATTCTTAGCAAGGCCATACTCGTGATTTATAATCATCTGAATTGCCATTGCTCGCCGAACCGATTCCTCCGTTGGGGTAGTAATTGCCTCATCGTAAGCGTTAGTATGAAGTGAATTACAGTTATCGTAAATGGCTGAAAGGGCTTGTAGTGTAGTGCGAATATCATTAAATTCAATCTCTTGCGAGTGAAGCGAGCGCCCTGATGTTTGAATATGATATTTAAGTTTTTGTGAATTTTGATTTGCACCATATCTGAATCTCATAGCTTTTGCCCAAATAATTCTCGCAACACGACCAATAACTGTGTATTCTGGGTCAATTCCATTGGAGAAAAAGAACGAAAGGTTTGGGGCAAAATCATCGATTTTCATACCACGAGCCAAATAGTATTCAACATAGGTAAAGCCATTTGCTAGTGTAAACGCAAGTTGCGAAATGGGATTTGCTCCCGCTTCTGCAATATGATAGCCCGAAATAGAAACCGAGTAGTAGTTTTTTACATTATTATTGATAAAGTACTCCTGTATATCGCCCATCATCTTTAAAGCAAAGTCGGTTGAAAAGATGCAAGTGTTCTGGGCTTGATCCTCTTTTAAGATATCAGCCTGAATGGTTCCACGTACATTTTCAAGCGTACATTTTTTTAAGTTATTATATATATCGGACGGTAAAACCTGATCGCCGGAAACGCCAAGAAGCATTAAACCTAATCCATTGTTTGATTTTGGTAATTTACCTTGATATTCATTCCTGTGAACCCCCTTCTTCTTAAGAATATTATCAATCTTTGCTTTAACTTCGGCTTCCAAGCCATTCTCTTTGATATATTTTTCGCACTGCTGATCGATTGCTACATTCAAGAAATAGCCAACCATTATTGGTGCTGGACCATTGATTGTCATGGAAACAGAGGTTGAGATATCGAGAAGATCAAAGCCCGAATACAACTTCTTGGCATCATCTAAACAAGCAATGGAAACGCCTGAGTTTCCTACTTTTCCATATATATCTGGACGAATATCTGGATCAGAGCCATAAAGCGTAACCGAATCGAATGCAGTAGAAAGCCTTTTGGCTTTTTGTCCTGCGGAAAGATAGTGGAATCGCTTATTAGTCCTTTCAGGATTTCCTTCGCCTGCAAACATACGGGTTGGATCTTCGTTCTCCCTTTTAAATGGGAAAACACCGGCAGCGTAAGGGAATTCGCCCGGAACATTCTCGGTTAAATTCCATTTTAAAATATCACCCCAAGAAGTAAACGAGGGCATGGCAATTTTAGGTAACTTTGTATGTGAGAGGGTCTCAACGTGAGTTTCAACCTTTATCTTTTTCCCTCGAACCTCGTATTCATAGTAATCGTTGCTATACCTTTTCTTCTTATCCTCCCAATCTTCTAGAATCTGCAAGTTTTCTTTATCTAACAAATCTTGAACAGATTCAATCTTTAAATTTAATTGATGAAGAATTCCTTCGGATTCCGAGTAGGAGTCAAACTCCTTAGCCGATTGTACAAGTGCCTGCAAACGATTTGCAAACAGAGCCTGTTCATCTACTTTTTTGTTATAATTACGAACAACATGAGCAATCTCTGCCAAATAGCGAACCTTGCTATTAGGGATAATCTGCTCAACAAAGCTATTTCGCTTTAAAATATTGTGCGATAAAGGGAAATCAAACCCCGTCTTCTTTGAAATAATACCAATTAGATTTTCGAAAAAGATATTTAGCCCATCGTTGTTAAATTGCGATGCAATGGTTCCGAAAACAGGCATTGAGTCTACGCTTTTATCAAAAAACTTGAAATTTCGTTGATACTGTTTTTTTACATCACGAAGCGCATCGAGGGCGCCCTGTTTATCGAACTTATTTATGGCGATAATATCGGCATAATCGAGCATGGCAATCTTTTCCAGCTGCGAAGCAGCACCATATTCGGGAGTCATTACATAGCAATACACATCGCTAAAGTCGATAATCTCAGTATCAGATTGCCCAATACCCGACGATTCGAGGATTAGCAAGTCGTAACCAGCATATTTCAGTATATTCAGCGTATCAGGAACATAAGCCGATAAAGCCAAATTTGCCTGACGCGTTGCAAGCGATCGCATGTAGATATTTGGATGGTTAATAGAGTTCATCCTAATTCTATCGCCTAGCAATGCTCCGCCACCCTTACGTTTTGATGGATCAACTGAAACGATTCCAATTGTAAGGGTTGGGAATTGCTCAATCATTCGGTGAACAACCTCGTCAACCAATGATGATTTACCTGCGCCACCCGTTCCCGTAAATCCAATAACAGGAATCTTTGAATCGTTAGTCTGATTTTTAATCAAATCTAGATATTCCTTGGCCTTTTCGGGGTAATTCTCAGCCATCGATATAAGCGAGGCTATTTCGGTAGGTTCTTTAGTTTTAATCTTTTCAAGATTAATTGGACCATGCCCCAAAGGGAAATCGGATTTTTGCATCAAATCGTTGATCATTCCCTGCAAACCCATCTTACGACCATCATCGGGCGAATAGATTCCTGCAATACCATAACTATGAAGTTCTTCCTGTTCACTGGGAAGAATCACGCCGCCGCCACCTCCAAAAATCTTGATATGCTCACTCCCCTTTTGCTTCAGAAGATCAAACATATACTTGAAGAACTCAATGTGCCCCCCCTGATAAGAGGTTACTGCAATTGCTTGCGCATCCTCTTGGATTGCGCAATTTACAATCTCATCAACCGATCGATTATGCCCAAGGTGAATAACCTCGCCACCTGTAGACTGAATCATCCGGCGAATAATATTTATTGAAGCATCATGCCCATCGAAAAGAGAGGTAGCCGTTATAATTCTAATATGATTTTGTGGCTTATAAGGTTCGAGGTTGGTCATAATTTGTATGTTTTTATTTAACCACTAAGGACACTAAGGTTTTCACTAAGAACTCGAAGTATAACATTAACTAGTTTTCTCTTTGTGACCTTTGTGTGCACTTTGAGGACTTTGCGGTTAAAAAATGAAACTAATACTTCAGAGTTTCGAATTATTTTCCCGACAAGGCTCTAGATATAATTATCTTCTGAATCTCCGATGTTCCCTCATAAATCTGAGTTAACTTGGCGTCGCGCATTAGTCGTTCAACATGATATTCCTTTACATACCCATACCCACCGTGAATTTGAACTGCTTCCGTAGTTGCTTTCATTGCCGTTTCGGCAGTATAAAGTTTTGCCATAGCACTTGCAGTGCCATAGGGTTGATGTTTATCCTTAAGCCAAGCGGCCTTTAGGCATAAAAATCTAGCGGCCTCAATTTCAGTAGCCATATCGGCTAATTTGAATGCAATAGCCTGATGGTTTATTATCTCAGTGCCAAACGTTTTTCGCTCTTTGGCATATTTTGTAGCAAAATCCAGCGCTCCTGATGCAATGCCAAGTGCTTGCGAAGCAATGCCTATCCGGCCACCCTCGAGCGTTTTCATGGCAATTTTAAAGCCCATGCCATCATCACTAAGCCTATTCTCCTTTGGAACGATAACATCGGTAAACATTACCGAATGGGTATCGGAACTACGCATGCCCATTTTGTTCTCGTGTATTCCAACGGAAACCCCTTTTGTTTTTCGTTCAACAATAAAGGCATTTATGCCTTTATGCCCCTTTTCGGGATGGGTTTGAGCAATTACAATATAAGTATCGGCAGAACCGCCATTGGTTATCCAATTCTTTGTACCGTTTAGTATATAGTGATCGCCATTTTCGATGGCCTTTGTATGCTGCGAGGTAGCGTCTGAACCGGCTTCAGGTTCAGATAAAAGGAAGGCACCCAACTTTTCGCCTTTGGCAAGCGGGACAAGGTATTTTTGCTTTTGCTCTTCAGTTCCAAACTCTTCGAGTTCGTAGCAAACAAGTGAATTATTCACCGAAATAATTACACCAACTGATGCATCAATCTTTGAAATCTCCTCGATGGCCAAAACGTACGATATTGTATCAAGCCCGCTACCGCCATACTGAGGACTAACAAGCATCCCCATAAAGCCGAGTTCGGCAAGGTTTTTAATATGCTGTACAGGAAATTCGCAATGCTCATCGCGATGTATAACATCTTTCATCAGCTCACGCTGGGCATAATCACGAGCCGATTGCTGAATCATCAATTGCTCTTCAGTGAATTCAAAGTTCATAACGTTTTGTTTGTTAGGGTTTGAAAAATCAAATAAAGGCTAGAATTGGAACAATGAATAAACAACCCCTTTAAACAAATGTTTAAATAAAAGAGCGATAAGTTATACTGATTGTTGTCAATCAGTATAACTTATCGCTCTTT
>DQHR01000026.1 GCA_003531155.1 Bacteroidales bacterium
GCCGGACAAAACATCAGCGAAGACTATCTGTTCGAACTTCGCGAGTTGCTGAAGACCAAAGAATACGCTATGGCAGTGATTTCCAAATCGGGAACAACCACCGAACCTGCAATTGCATTCAGAATTTTGAAAAATCATATCGAAAAAAAATACGGAAAAGAAGAAGCAAAACAACGAATTGTTGCAGTTACCGATGAAAAACGTGGAGCTTTGAAACAAGTTGCAAACAACGAAGGTTACACAACTTTTGACATTGCCGACGATATTGGCGGACGATATTCAGTTTTAACTCCTGTTGGACTTTTGCCAATTGCAGTTGCTGGTTTCAATATTCGCAAATTGATTGACGGAGCAAAACATATCGAAAAAAAATCAGGAAATAATGTAGCTTTTGAAGAAAATATTTGTGCAGTTTATGCTGCAGCTCGAAATGCTTTGTACGAAAAAGGAAAAACCAACGAAATTTTGGTAAATTATGTTCCAAAACTTCATTTTGTGGCTGAATGGTGGAAACAATTGTATGGCGAAAGCGAAGGAAAAGAAAACAAAGGAATTTTTCCTGCAAGTGTTGATTTTACTAGCGATTTGCACTCAATGGGACAATATATTCAAGAAGGTGAACGTATATTATTTGAAACCGTACTTAGTATTGGTTCTCCTACAAAAAGAATGTTAATACCAAACGATCCTGCAAACCTTGATCAACTAAACTTTTTGTCAGGGAAACGTTATTCCGAGGTAAATCGAATGGCCGAACAAGGAACTATTCTTGCTCATATTGATGGTGGTGTTCCCAGCATAAAAATAAATATTCCAGAATTAACACCATACTGGCTTGGCTATACCTTTTATTTCTTCGAAAGAGCTTGCGCACTGAGTGGTTATACGCTCAATGTTAACCCCTTTGATCAACCTGGGGTTGAGGAGTATAAAAAGAATATGTTTGCCCTACTTGGCAAACCTGGGTTTGAGGAGAAAGGCAAAGAACTTCGAAAAAGATTGGGAGAGTTTTAGTTTTGTTAATATAAAAAGGGTTCAAAATTATTTGAACCCTTTTTATATTATAAGATTACTTCCTTCAACCAATTCTCAAGTAGTTCTTTTTGTTGAGGAGTTGGGTTATCTTTTTTGTTGATTTTAAAACTTTTCTCAAATTTTGCTTCAAGTTTAACTTTTACCTCTCCCTTTTTGGTGCGATTAGCAATTATTAGTTTTACCTCATCACCTTTTTTATGAGAGTTTATAATTTCCTTCAACCTTAATTGTGTGGCTGCTTTGCCATCTATTTCTATAATTGTATCCTGAGCACTTAAACCCGCATTATATGCGGGAGAATTCCATACAACAGACGAAATGATTAAGTTCTCTCCTTGCTCCCTAGAGTTTACTCCAAGCCAGCACTCAGAAACTTCTTTTGAAATTGTATCAATTGATAAACCTGCCAGATCGAAATATTTTGGGTAATCGATATTTTTTAACGTTGAGGCATAGGTGAAGATTTCGTCTAAAGAACAACCGGCAATATTTTCACATTCATTCCGAAATTCATCATCTTTGAAACCCCTTCCCATTTGAATATGATACTTGTTGTAAAGTGTTCGCATAACATCATCGAGCGATTTTTTGCTGTTAGTTTCGTGTCGAATCTTTAAATCAAGCAACAAACACAAGGCAAGTCCTTTGTCGTAATATGATATTGTTGTGTTCTCGTTCCGACTAAAGAATTTAATCCAAGTATCGATGCTCGATTCTGTTGCCGATTGAAAAAGATGACCCGGAATATCTTCAAAATTTTTTATTCCATGCTCAAATTCTTGAAAAATTTCAGATTGGCTTAATAAGCCTGCTTTATTTAGTACCATGTATTCATAGTAAACGGTGCCACCTTCCGAGAGCCAAAGCATATTAGTAAAGTTTTCTTTACTGTAATCGAATGGCCCAAGGTTTATTGGTCGTATTCTTTTGATATTATATAAATGAAAGTATTCATGTGCTATAAAACTTAACCAACGTTTGTAACCTCGTTCATCTTTAGGGTTATATGCTTTACCATTTGAAAAAACGGCCATTGAATTTGAATGTTCTAAACCTCCTCGTCCCTCTCCCATAACTAAGAAGGTGTAATGCTTGTAAGGTAGTTCACCCATTATCGATGCAGTTGATTCAACTATCTTTTTATAATCAATTGCAACCTTTGCTGTATCGAATTCTTTAGGGAATTCCATGGCTATATGGTGTGGAATCCCTTTTACATAAAAAGTCACGACTCCTTGGTTTCCAACAAGAATTGGACTATCGTAAAGTACGTCAAAGTTTGATGCGAAGAAAGTATTTGTTTTTTCTGAAACTATATCAAGCCCTGTTGATATTCGTTTCCATTCACTGTATGGCTTCACCTCTACAGTTACAGGATGATTCAGCTGTCCATCCACAAACATGCAAACCCCAGCAGGTGAAATAAACGCTCTACCAGAATCCAGGAATGGATCTGCAACCGATTGATTGAACGCGTAAACACAATATTTCACGACAATTGTTTTCACATTTTCGGTTTTTATCCGCCATGTATTTTTATCAGTTTTCTCCCATGCCAGCGTTTTACCTTCTTCATTCTCAGCCGAAAAACCGAAAATATTTTTCGGGAAGTTTGTAATAAAATAATAGCCAGGGGTCCAAACAGGAAGTTTGCAATCAACCGAAGGGCTATTTACCCCCTCATAGCGAAAAGTTACATTAAAAACGTGAGTATTTGGTTTATCCATTGTTATTGAATACTCCATTTTACTCTCAATTTTTGAGCACTGTGGAAATAAAAGTAGTAGAGTAGCAAGAACTAGACATGAAAGTAAGATAAATGATACTTTCTTAACCCTGTCGGTCAATGAACTTAAAATGCATTTTTTTTCTTTCATAATCAATGCTTTTATTTGTTATATGCGTGCAGCAATAATTAATAGTTTAATGTATTGATATATTATTACTTGCTGACGCTAGTGTTGTGATGACTTAGTTGATATAATTTATATTAGTTAAGTTGATTAGAGAGTAGATTTATGAACTATCAATATTAACGAACTTATCTTATAAGTGGAAATATTTTATTTGTATAGTTATAAAATAAATAGGAGCTATTATATGAAAAATAAACCCCGAATTTCGTTTTCGGGGTTTATAAATTCACTTTATTTATGATGTTGTCTAAAACATTGGATCCCATGGAGGGCACATTGTTGGTTTTTGGTCAAGTACTTTTAAAATCTCAGGAGTTAAGAATTTCTTTTGAATTACAAAGCGGAACATGTACTCGTTAAACCATTCATCGGTGAAGGTTAGGTATCCGTTTTGGCCACTATTACTACCCCAGCTATTCTCAAATTGCCATTTTATGGGCTGTTCATTCTTGTCGGTATCAAAAGCAATTAGCGCCATTCCGTGCGATGAGCCACTCTCCCGGGTAAGAATGCGAGCTTTTTTATCCATTCCAAATTTCATCCCATAAATCGATTCATAATCGTAATTATCCAGCGAAAGAAGACCTTCTTTGCCATCAAGTTGTTGTCCTACATCACACGATGCGTAAAGAGGTTCGTTTGCTTTAATCGATGCCATGCAAAGTTGCTTAATTACATCGTTAGGTAGGTTGATGTATTTCCAGTTAACACCCTCTTTTGTATTTCTATAGTTTTCAACCTCAAAATATTGATAGTATGGGCGAGATGGGTTATTCATTATCATCACATAATCGCCATAAACGATGTTCGGAAGCACCTCTTTTAAGAACGAAATTGGAGTGTATGTTTTTGTGTCGCTTATCTTATCGTTTTTATCCCTAAAGCGCCATGCAAATTCTGTTGGCGGTTCTCCTAAATTGAGGCAAAGAATTCGATAAATGCTACCCATCATTTTTATTTTCTCTTTTTGAATGTCCTCAGATTTTACTTTTTTATCAGCTAGCATCTCCCTCAAAATATAGCCCTGCTCGCGTATTTTCTGGTTAATAATTCTCTGCAATTGTGAGGTGTTGGAACTACTATTCGTTTCTGGCATTACATTTTTTGGAACAACACCATATTTTTCAACAAGGTTGATGTATGAGCTCCACATTCCTCCATCGTCAACAGGTGCCTTAAAAAACCATTCAACATACCTGTCGTCCCAAGGTTTCTGTGCTGTTGCTATAACATTTTCGAGGAATAGGTTTGATTTTTCGAATATATCCCAGAAATAGAGATAGTTTTCCGAAAATTCAAAAGTGCTCATGTTAAGTTTTTCAGCTACTTTGTTGCGGAATGTATTAAGACTTGTAAACATCCAGCATCTTCCCGAACTTTTTTGGTCGGTGATATTACCCGTTTTAATTCGATATTTAAAGTAGTGATCGGTTTTACCAACATTTTCGCGGTTAACCACTAAATTCTTGATATCCGTGTTGGTTAAGGCATTGGTAATAGCCCTTGTTGAGGCATCGTTTTTATCGTAAGCCTTTCTGATTATACTTAGCTCAGCATTGCTGATACTTCCGTTTTGTGAGTGTACTAGGCTTGAGATCAATAATGCTCCAATGGTTAGTAAATAGGTTCCTCTCATATAATAATTGTTTTTTTGGTTTAGACAGTTTATCTAAAGAAAGGTTTGACCTGATGTTAAGATCAAGTTGAAAATATTGAATAAAAAAGGGTACAATTATTTTTTCCCTCTAAAGATGTAGACAAATCCTTTTGCGCTCTCGTACTGTTTGTCTAAATCTTCAATGATATAGTAGTAAATCCCTTCAGGAAGTTCTTTACCATTGTCGTTTTTGCCATCCCAGTTTATAAAGTAGGCTTGGTTTTGATAAACCAAAGCACCAGTTCTGGTAAAAACCTTAAATACTAGGCGAGATGTTCCGCTAGTTTGTACAATAAATTTATCGGCTATGCCATCGTCGTTAGGAGTAAAAACATTTGGAATGTCAGTAAGTTTAGCCTTGGTGGTAAAATCAGGGATAATATTAATTGTTTTAGTGTAGGTGCAAAATTTTGTTGGATCGGCAACATTCCATACCTTAAGCGTAACAGTATTTGAACCTGGAGTGGTGAACTCGTACCGGATGTTAGGGTATTGATAATTTGGGTCAGTCAAAGCAACACCATTTACCGACCACTCAAATCGCATTGCTGTTATAGCGTTATTGGAAGAGAAAAAAAACGAACTTCGGAGTACACGCACATATGTTACATTTGTGCTTGAGTCTAATCTTGCAATGAATGCTGCAGAGTTGGGTATAACCCTGCGCGTAATCGTTGAGTCATTACCGTTAAGCTTGAAGTTATAATCTACATCTAAAGCAGTAGAACTAACAGTTGAATATGAATGAGTCGCAATTGAATCAATTGCATTTGTATTACTATCTCCAAAGTCCCAACTAGTGAAAAGTGCAGGTACCGGTACTAGAGGTGTGAATTCAACTTTTGCTTCAGTTGTTGGATCGGTTACCTCAAGAAGTCTCCACACAAAACCCACTGTATCTCTTGGTGCTTGTGCAAATAATCCATTGCTTACGGATAAAAGAATAATCAGGATGGCAATCCTAATTTGACCTGCTTTATGCATTTATTTAACAATTGGTTGTGTAAATATAGTAAAACACATTTATCTGATTTTATATTTTCCGGGTTAATTTCTCAACAACCCTGAATTTATTGAAAAACTCCTTTGCAAAAACTCTTAAAACAGTATATGTTGGTATTGCTAGTAACATTCCAAGAATTCCTGCAATACTGCCAGCAATGAGTATCACAATAAATATTTCTAACGGGTGAGCATTTACGCTACTCGAGTAAATAAGAGGTTGGAAAAAAACATCATCGATTATACGTGTTGCAAGGAATACTAACAGGATATAGCCAATTAGAGGGATGATTTGAGTTGTGAAATCGAGGTTGAGATTTGTGGCTACTCCAATTAATACAGCCATTATTGCGCCTGTTAGTGGACCAACGTAAGGGATAACATTAAGAATACCTGCTAATAACCCAATTACAATGGCCGTGTCGAATTTTATTCCTATAATAAGTAGTCCAATGGTAATCAGCGTCATTATGCAAATACTTTGGATAATAATCCCTATAAAGTATCTTCGTAAAAGATGATTAACGCTTTCTATCGCATGCTTAATTTGCACTTCGTATTTTTCTGGAAAAAGCATTATTAACCCATCAAAAAATAATTTCTCTTCTTTAAGAAAGAAAAATGTAATGAATGAGATTGAGAATGCAGCAATAAATAAATTCATCAGGATATTTGCTGTTGAACTGAAAAAGTCAGAGACCATTGTTGCGTTGAATACATGCGATAGTTTTTCTGAAAGAAATTCCTTTACTGAAAAATTGCTCGATGAAGGTAGATATTCTCTCACAAATGCCTCGAAATCTGCAATTGGCTGAGAGAAATTATTAATCATATGCGAAATGTCAACTGTTCCAAGTTCGTTGGCTTGGTTGATTACAAGTGGAATCATCAATCTAAAGAAGGAGTAAAAGAATATCCAAATTATGATCAATGCAACGGCTGCACCAAGGGACTTTGGTAAGTGCCAATTTTTAATTTTAATTTTTGTAATTAGATCAACGATGGGTTTCCCCATTAGGGATAGCACTGCTGATATTAATATGTAAACTACAATGGACGAGAAGTACCAAAGCAAAAAGCCAACAAGTGCAACTATTGCTCCAACGGTAATGTATTTTGCCAGTGTATTCATTTTGTGTGATTTTTCTCAAACCTACATCAAATCTACTAAATTTCAAAATATCCCTTTATTGGATATTTATTTTTGCAGTAAGCTAAACTTGTTGTCATATTTTTCCTCTAATGTTCGTTTAACAATAATACTATGTTTAGCAATCACATTGGAGAGTATGCAGCTTTACTAACTGCAGTTTTTTGGACGGTTACTGCGTTGGCCTTCGAAAGGGCTAGCCGAAAAGTTGGTTCACTTTCGGTGAATATCATTCGTTTGACAATGGCCTTGTTTTTTCTTGGATTCTACACTTTGATAAGTCGAGGGATGTTTCTTCCCCTTGATGCAACCGGATTCCAATGGTTATGGCTTTCGTTGTCAGGATTAGTAGGGTTTGTGCTTGGAGATTACTTCCTTTTTAAGTCTTACGAGGTGATTAGTGCTCGCATTTCGATGCTTATTATGGCTCTTGCACCACCTATTGCTGCTTTAATTAGTTGGATTACGCTGGATGAGAAATTAACGGCAAAGCAAGGACTTGGCATGTTATTGACATTTGCTGGTATCGCTCTAGTTATTCTTAAAAGAGAGGTTGATGCTAATAGCGATGATATGGAGTCAACGCAGAAAAAGGTTAAACTAAACTACCCATTGGTGGGTTTACTTTTGGCGTTTGGTGGAGCAGTAGGACAGGCAGGAGGATTAGTGCTTAGTAAAATCGGTATGCAGGATTATGATGTTGTTTCTGCAGTTCAAATTCGAGTTATCACCGGAATTGTTGGATTTGCGCTAATGTTTCTTTTTATGAATCGATGGAATTCATTATTTGCGGCTATTAAAAATCCTGTTGCAATGAAAAGAATTACTCTTGGTGCTGTGTTTGGCCCATTTTTAGGAGTTACGTTTTCACTTTTATCGATTAGATATACATCAACCGGAGTGGCATCTGCCATTATGTCAATAGTGCCTGTTGTTATTATTGCACCTGCAATTTTAATTTTTAAAGAGAAATTTAATGCTAAAGAATTATTTGGTGCTCTAGTAACCGTTGGAGGAGTAATGCTTTTCTTTCTTTAAAAAATTTCTTTTTGATAGTTTTTTCTTTTTTGCCCAAAATAGGTTAGTTTTATCCTAACTATAATTTTGTGCAATGAAGAGGTCTCTATTTATTATTTTCCTTTTGGCAGCCGTTGCTGCATGTAAAACAACCAATGATGTTGTTGCTAATAAAATTATACCCACTTCGGTTAAAGCATTTTTAGATCAACCTTTTGGAGTTGATGAAAGCATTATAGCATTACAATCACGCTTTGATAAAAGCGTGAAAATTCGAAAGATGATCCGAAAGAATAAGTTTGACGCACAAAAGGTTGACACTATAATTCGATTTTATAGTCGAAAGTCAGAGGTTTTTGTGTATAAAACCTATTTCAAACGTGAAATGCTTTTAGGCGGGGTGATAAAAGATAGTAAATTCCCTCTTGTAAATGGAGTTACACCAGGTATGAAACGAAGTGATTTTTTCAAATCTTTTAAAGATTTATCTTCATCACAAAAGGATTCCGTTGAGCTCTATAGTAAAGAACTCATGCGAAAGTTTACCTTCACTTTTGATTCAAAAGGGATTTTGAAACGAATTAGTTTTGCTTCTTACGTCGATTAGACTCTTGATTTAACCTCTGCTATGACGGTTTGAATTCCTGTAACTTTTTGGTTGAGTTTTACCTTGATTTCTGCATCAAGAGGTAAGAATAAGTCAACCCTTGAACCAAACTTAATAAAGCCCATTTGTTGGCTTTGAGCAACAGTATTGCCCTCCGCTGCATAGCAAACAATTCGTCGAGCAACAAAGCCTGCAATTTGACGCATCATAACAGCCATTCCATCTTTGCGCTCAACCACAATTGAAGTTCTCTCGTTATGGGTTGACGATTTTGGATGCCAAGCCAGATAAAAGTTACCCGGGTGATATTTAAAATATTTTACAGTTCCGCTATAGGGAAACCAGTTGATATGCACATTCCACACCGACATGAATACCGATACCTGAATACATCTGGTCTTTAAGAATTCAGTTTCTTCAACTTCTTCTATTGCAACAACACAGCCATCAGCAGGGGAGTAGATGCTATTCTCTTTAAGTTCAGGATTCCGTTTAGGAACTCTAAAGAATCGAAGCACAAATGCTAACCCAAATATAGAAGGAACAAGAATGATATAAAGGGCAAGGCTGCCGAAGGCAAAATAGAAGATGAGGTCAATTGCAAGTAAAACAAAAAAAGCAATTGATATAATGGCAAACCCTTCTTTGTGAACTTTCATAAAAAAAGTATTAAACTAACATCATTAATTTTAAGTATGCAAAAACTAGTGGTGCCGATAGGTAAATAGAATCGAATCGATCTAGAATTCCTCCATGACCTGGTAGAAACTTTCCCGAATCCTTAACTTCGAGACTTCTCTTATACATTGATTCCACCAAATCACCGAAAACACCTGCGATTGCACTAATTAACCCAATCATTAACCAGTGTGCAAAGGTAATATTATGAAAATAATGAGAAATAGCCCAAGCAATAATTGTTGTAAATATTATTCCTCCAAAGAACCCTTCCCACGATTTTTTTGGCGAAATACGAGGAAATAATTTGTGTTTGCCAATGCTCACCCCGAAAAGGTATGCCCCTGTATCGTTAGCCCAGATTAAGAAAAAATACCCGAGTAGAATGTCGAATGAATAAGTAGTATTTATTGATGTAGAATTAAATACTATGAAATTGAATAATGATATTGGAATTGCTATATATAGAATCCCCAAGTATGTAAACGCTATATTATGAAATGGTCTGCGATGATTTCGATAAAGTTCAAAAATGAAAATGCTCATTATTATTGGGATGAAGCCATTAAGCAATATCCCTTCAATATATCCATTTGCGTACAAATACGATGCAATGAATAGGCTTAAGCCTATAAGAATTCCCAAAAAGATTTGAGGTTTAATCCGTGCCTTATGAGTAAGGGTGTAGAATTCATACATCGATAGTATTAAAACTGCTGCATAAACAATAAGGAATGATATTTCCCCAATAATAAGAGCCCCAATAATGCTTGCTACAAAAAGGACTCCGCTAACGGTTCGGAGTAAGAAATTGCTCAATTCTCAATATTTTTTAAAAGGTTTTTACTTTTCTCGGCATCCTCTTGCGAAACATAAATCTCAATTTCACCAAAAACCGTATATGATGAATCTCTTTTATTTAAAACAACAGCTTCAATCCCATTTTCAGCAAGGATTTGCTTGGCCATGTCTGCCTGCCAAGGCTGAGATGTTGATAATATTGAGACCCAGTTATCTTCCATTATTCTATTGGCTTGCTTTTTTTACCGTTTTGCTCCTTTTGAGCTTTAAGTATCTCTTTTTCAAATTCTTCCTCGCGACTTACCGATTTACGAGGGCCAAAAATAGTTTCTAAATCTTCGCTAAAGATAACCTCACGCTCAAGAAGTAACTCGGCAAGTTTCGTTAAGCCTTCTTTATTCTGAGTAAGGATTTTTTTTGCATGTTCGTATGCACGATCAATCAATTCCTTAACTTCTTTATCAATTAATTCAGCAGTTTTTTCGCTATAAGGTTTGCCAAATGAGAATTCCGATTGCCCAGATGAATCATAAAAACTTACATTTCCAGTAGTCTTGCCCATGCCAAAATAGGCAATCATAGCGTAAGCTTGTTTGGATACCTTTTCCAAATCATTAAGTGCCCCTGTCGATATTTTACTAAAGGTTACTTCCTCAGATGCTCGTCCTCCCAAGGCTGAGCACATTTCATCAAAAAGTTGTTCAGTTGTTGTAATTTGTCGCTCTTCAGGAAGATACCATGCTGCACCAAGTGATCGTCCACGAGGAATAATGGAAACTTTCAATAAAGGATTAGCATGCTCAAGTAGCCAGCTAACAGTTGCATGGCCCGCTTCGTGGTATGCGATAGTCTTCTTTTCGTCCAGCGATATTATTTTGTTCTTTTTCTCAAGGCCTCCTATAATTCTATCGATTGCATCAAGGAAATCTTGTTTCCCAACTGTGGCTTTATTCTTACGAGCAGCAATTAGCGCAGCTTCGTTACAAACATTGGCTATATCTGCTCCAGAGAAACCTGGTGTTTGCTTTGCAAGGAATGAGATATCAAACCCTTCTTCAAGTTTTAATGGACGAAGGTGAACTTTAAATATTTCTAATCTCTCCTTACTATCTGGTAACTCAACGTGAATTTGCCTATCAAAACGTCCTGCACGTAAAAGCGCTCTATCAAGAATGTCCGCACGGTTAGTTGCAGCAAGTATTATAACACCTTGGTTAGAGCCAAAACCATCCATTTCTGTGAGAAGCTGGTTTAGGGTATTTTCACGCTCATCGTTACCACTAAAATTGGCGTTTTTCCCTCTGGCTCGGCCAATAGCATCAATCTCGTCTATGAAAACAATACATGGTGCTTTTTCTTTGGCTTGCTTGAATAAATCACGAANNGCAGTGCCCCTTTTGGAATTTTACCTCCAAGATCGGTGTATTTCTTAGGATTTTTTAGGAAATCAACAATTTCCATTACTTCAACTTTGGCTTCCTCTAAACCCGCAACATCTTTAAAGTCAATTTTTGATGTAGATTCTTTGTCGAAAAGTTGTGCTTTTGATTTCCCAACGTTAAAAATATTTCCAGCACCCCCAGCACCTCCTTTACTCATTCGGCGGAATATGTAAATCCAAACAATTACAATAAGTAAAGGAAGAAATAGCCATCCGAATAGGTCAGAGAAACTTGTTTCATCTTCATACTTAATTTTGATCTCTTCAGGATATTTGGCTTGAATTTCTTCAAATTGTTTTTCAAAATTTTCTAAAGAACCTATGGTAAAAAAGAAGTGAGGTCCTGCTTTTGGTACCGAATTTACACCTTTTCCTAGTTTGTCGGTATATTTGCTTAAACTAGACTCTTTAATGTAAACTTCGACTTTACCTTTATTCTTAATTACTATTAATTTCTCTACATCACCATTAGCTATCATTTGAGTTTTAACGTCCTGCCAACTCCTTTCAATAGCAGTTCGTCCGCCATAGTAAAAGTTTAATAGTATAATTGCTCCAATTATAACAATGTAAACCCAGTAAACGCTAAACTTTGGAGTTTTTTTATTGCCTTCGCCCCCAAAAATAGAATCGTTATTACTTTTATTTTGTTTTTTATCTTTCTCTGCCATAATAATATAATCGCGTTATTTTTTTACAGTTTTCTTGGTCGATTTTGTTTTACTAACGGGCTCAATAATTGTCGGCTCATCAGTGTAATGCTTGGTTGGTGCATCAGCCCATAGTTTCTCAACTTTGTAGAAGTCGCGTGATTCAGTTTGGAATACGTGTACTACAACATTAACAAAGTCGAGAACTATCCAAATGGAATTATCATATCCTGCCGATTTCCATACTTTTTCGCTAAGTTTCTCGCGAACCTTGATTTCAACGTTTTCGGCTATTGCGTTAACTTGAGTAGTAGAATCGGCATGACAAACAACAAAGTAGTCGCATATAGCATTGGGTAGTTTACCAATTTCAAGTGATGTTACTTCTTTCCCTTTCTTATCCAATATAGCATCAACAATGCAGTTAACCAATGGTTCAACTTTTGATGCATCACGTTTTTTCCCCATTAAACAAATTTGTTCATTTAAGTTCACAAAGTTAATGATTTTTTATTTCTTGTAACCCTATTTAGCAACAGTAAGCCTTTGGCTTAGGGTTTCATAAATCATTACTAGGGTATGATAAATACCGTGCCAATTATTGGGAACTGACAAAATGGTACTTTGTTGAGAGGTTTCTCAATTAAAAATTGTAATTCTTATTTTTTAACAATCTTATCCTTGAGAATGTATTTTAAGGGGTTTAATAATCGTTTTAGCAACGACATCTCTTCAGTAGTTATTTCTGCAACGCCTGTTAAATCACGTTCGAGATCTAGTGGTGTTCCGTAACTTGTTTCAGCTCCTTTTGGTAAAGAAACCATTGCTGGGTAACCATTCTCAACTGACCCACTTGATATTGATTCGATTACTCCCTCAATCATACCAAATTCCATATAGGGGTAACTATCGAGTTTTATGATAACCCTTTGTCCGATCTTTACTTTCCCTGCACCTTCAAAAGGGATAGTGAGTTGTGCAAAAACTGCACCTCTTATTTCGGGGTTAATGGTGAAGAGCCTATCGCCTGATTTCACCTCCTGTAAATCGCTCCAAACACCCATGTATGTTAATTTTCCCGATGAAGGAGCAATTAAAAGATAAGTTTTTTCCCATGAAGAAAGACTGCTTATTAGCTCGCTATGGCGATTAATAAGATCCTCTGATAATTTTTTGCTTTGATTTTCTTGGTCGATGCGTGTTTCAATTATACTTTGTTTAATTTTTTCGATTGTAATTGATGTGTTGGAGAGGTTTAGATTTGCATTCTCAAGCATTTGTCGTTTTGAAAGGATTGTTGCTTGAGATTTTTCATACTCTATAGCTGCAATAACGCCTGATTTATATAACTGAGAATCTCGTAAGAACTGTTTTTGTGATAATTCTAGATCTTTTGCAGTTAGTTTTTTTTGGCTTAAAAGCCTATTGTAGTACTCCTTATATTGTTTTACCTCAGATTCTAAGGCTTTTATTTTTTGTGCATGTAATTTTTGACTTTGGAAAAGTTTAAGTTCAAAGTAAGCTCTGGAAAAGTTGTTGTAAGCACCTTGAACTTCTCCTAAAACAAGATTATCAGGAAGCACCAGTTCGAAAACAGGTTCTGTTTTTAAGGCTTTTAGGTCAATTCTCTCGATTATATCGGTTAAACAAATGATATCCTTTGATTTTGCAGGGTTATCGATTATTGCAATGGTGTCGTTCTTTGTTACTAAAGAATTATCCGAGTAATTGATTCTTGCAATTTTTCCGTTAGCTTTTGAAATTAAAACAGAAACAGGGTTCTCGCTAGTAATTGTAACTTTTGCGGTAACAATGTCGGGGTAGCGAAAAAAAGCGCTGCCAATGAATACTATGGCAATGATTATAAAAATTATTGAAATACCCCAACGAATTATCCATTTAGGTGGAATCCCCATAATCTCCCATATCTCATCGGAACGTAGGTTGATGTTTGCAGGGTTGTCGTGTTTTGTGCTTTCTTCCATTTTTAGCTTAAAGTGACTCTGTGATGTGCGATAAATATGTTGTTTGATATATTTTCAGTATAAGATTTACTGATTTCTTTCAAATTTCAGGATCTTTGTGTTTTCATAGATGAAATGGTTATAAACTATGTTTTTTGTTACTTGTCACTTTACAGTTCAAGTTGATTTTTTACCAAAGTATAGTAAGCCCCTTTCATTTTGCTTAGTTCAGCATGGGTACCAACCTCTACAATATTTCCTTTTTCAAGTACAATAATTTGATCTGCATTCTTGACAGTGCTTAGCCGATGGGCAACAACAATCACCGTGCGACCTTTGAAGAAATCTTGAAGATTCTCGAGTATAACTTTCTCATTGTTAGCGTCTAAGGCGTTTGTTGCCTCATCAAAGAAAATATATTTTGGATTTTTATAAACTGAACGTGCAATCAAAATACGTTGCTTTTGTCCTTGGCTAAGACCATGTCCTTCACCTCCAATTTTTGTATTATAACCTAATGGTAAGGAATCAATAAATTCAGCAATGTTTGCAACTTTTGCTGCATGAAGCAATTTGTTTTTGTCAATAGTATCGACCCCTGGTGCGATATTATTAGCAATTGTATCAGAAAAAATGAAACCATCCTGCATAACCACTCCACATTGCTCGCGCCAACTTCTTATGCTAAATGAGGTAATTGAATTCTCCCCAAGCCTTATTTCTCCTTTTGCTGGCGGGTAAAAACCAAGCAAAAGTTTTACTAAAGTTGTTTTTCCGCTACCAGATGTTCCAACAATTGCTGTTTGTTTTCCTGCTGGAATTGATATGTTGATATCATTTAATACCAATTCAGAATCGGGGCCCTCATAATTAAATGATAAATTTGTTATTTCGATATTTTTATTTTCAGAAATATCGTTTTGCTTCGAATCATTTATGTCCTCTTCATCCTTTCTAAGGTGAATTTCACCGAGCCTATCAAGGCTAATTTTTGCATCCTGTGTAAGGTTAAAGAAGGATATTAACTGATCGATTGGGCTATTTAATTGACCAATAATGTATTGAACGGCCAACATCATACCCAAAGTCATATCACCATCTACAACGCTTTTGGCGGCAATTACTGTGATAAAAATATTTTTTACCTCGTTTATTAGAACTGCACCACTTTGCTGATATTGGCTTAATGCTAACCCTTTAACGCTAACTTTAAAAAGTTTAGCTTGGATACGTTCCCATTCCCAACGTTTTTGCTGTTCACAACCATTCAACTTTATCTCCTGCATTCCTTGAATAAGTTGAATTACATTGCTTTGGTTCGCCGACATTTGAGCAAAACGTCTATAGTCTAACTCCTCTCGTTTCTTCATGAAAAGCCAAACCCAAAGCGTGTAGACTGTGCTTCCAGCCATGAAAATGGTGAAAATAAGCCAGTTGTAGAAAAGTAATACTGCCCCAAAAATAACAAGGTTAACTAGAGAGAACATTACGGTAAGCGTTGTGCTCGTTAGGAATGTTTCAATACGCTTATTATCTCCAATTCGCTGCATTAAATCACCAATCAGTTTGGAGTCAAAATATTGCATTGGCAAGCGCATCAGTTTAACCAAGAAATCTGAGATTAGCGAAATGTTGATGCGAGTACCAAGATGTAGTAATATCCAACCACGAATAAACTCAACCGAAACACGGCTAAGGATTAGTACCAGTTGGGCAATTAAAACAAGATATATAAACCCGATGTTTCGATTCCCGATCCCTTTATCAACAATACTTTGGGTTAGGAATGGGAAAATAAGCTGAAGCAAACTTCCAAGGATTAACCCAAGCAAGAGTTGAAGGATCAATTTTTTATATGGGCGGAGGTAGCTGAATAGGAATCCAAAACTTTTTTTGTTTGGTTTTTCATCAGGCGTGGAATAAAAATCGGGGGTGGTTTCGAGCAACAGTGCTACCCCTCTTTTTTCCCCTTCTTCAACAGTTGATGCCCAACAACGAATAAACTCTTCGCGAGTAAATTCAATTAAGCCTCCTGCAGGATCTGAAACATGAACTTTTTCTTTTCCCTTTTTCCCAGATATTTTGTAAACGACAAGAAAATGGCTTTGATTCCAATGAACAATAGTTGGTAAAGGTGCCTCATTGATTAGTTGTTCAAAGCCAATTTTGACTCCCATTGTTCGGAAACCAATGCTCTCTGCTGCACGACTTGTGCCAAGCAGGCTAACTCCTTCGCGAGTAATATAGCTGCGTTCGCGTAGGGTTTGGATATTATAAAATTTACCGTAATACCTTGCTACAATACGCAAACAGGTTGGGCCGCAGTCCATTGCATCGGGTTGGTGGTAGTGAGGAAAAGCCATTATAAAGATTTTGAAAATAGGTTCTAAGATAGTACAAAAACATTAGCCTACAAGATAAAAATTATAACGCGAATAATTTATAGATTATTTAAGGCTCGTTTATGTACACATTTGACAAATTTCTTATTTCGTTATTATCCGTACTTGGTGCATTCGGATTAACTTAACGCCTTTGCTTGTCAATAGGGTATAGCGAGGAATCATTTTTACTTTTAAAGTTTCAATAAATTTGATGTAATGTTGTTAACATATTTTTTGAGGTTAAAATTAAAATAAAAAAAAGTTACCCGAAATTGAATCCTGGTAACTTCTCCTTTTAGCTAATACTTTTTCTATAATTCTATACCGCGTCGGCATGAATAGGTACCAGGTGTATGATAATCTACTGGGCAACTCCAGCCTATTGGGCATTGATGTCCATCGCCACAAGCAGCAACGCCACCTTTAATAGCTTTTTGCTCGTTTTTATTAAGAACTTTAACTCCTTTTAATTCTTTTAGGTTTTTCATCGCAGTTAAAAATTAAGTTAGATAATTTACTCTGATCAGATTCTTATACTCAAAATTTGTGTCTACTTTATGATGAAGATTTACATTCCAAATCTTTAAATTGAAGGGAATCTTATTCATTAAAAGAGAGATTATCTGAGTAATTTCAGATAATCTCTTTAAGCCAATTATGTTTATGGAATTGGTTCACATTGACCAACTAAAACACATTTTTTCATGAAAGCACACCAAACATAGCCAGGAAGGCATTGTGGTATACCACCAGAAATAGCTTTTTGTTCTTTTTTGTTAAGAACCTTAACGCCTTTTAGTTCTTTTAGGTTTTTCATAACATCATAGAATTATTATTAAATACTGAAAAATTAGGCCGTCAGTATTTCGACCATTTTGAAAAGAAGTATTGTGTAGAATAAAAAAGTCAACAGGAAGAAGAACTCAAAAAATATGAGCTCCACTTATTTGTTATTCTGGACCTAATACACAAACCCCATTCACACATACCCAAGGAGCAATACAATAATAGCCATTAGGACCCCAATAACACATTTTCTTTCCGCCGTTAATTGATTGTTGTTCTTTTTTACTTAAGGTTTTAACCCCTTTTAAATTTTTTAGGTTTTTCATTGTAAGAAAAATTAAAGATTGATAAATTACCCTAATCAATTTAAGACACTTAGGATTATGTCTGTTTTCTTGAGAGACTAAAATCAATTCCTTCTTTTGCTATTCATATATAATTTCAAAAAAAAAATGGGTTTTATCTCTTTTAAAGAAGTATTAACTAATTGGGCCAGGATAGCAAAAACCGTCAATACACCTATAGAATGGCTGTTTACAATAATAGCCATCTGGACCCAACCAACAATATGTAGGTCCTCCGCCTTTAATGTTTTTTTGTTCTGTTTTTTTGAGAATCTTAACTCCCTTTAGTTCTTTCAAAGTTTTCATAATTATCGTGTTATGTTATTGAAAATTTTATAAACAACTTGTTCCTACAGGTCTGCAGAGACCTTCAAATTCACCTTTAGTGCAGCAAAATGTACCTGGAGGGCAACTTCCGCCAGTAGGGCAACCAAAGCCACCTAAAATTGATTTCTGTTCCTTTTTGCTAAGGATTTTAGCACCTTTTAGTCCTTTTAAGTTTTTCATGTCAATTAGTTTTTAGATTATATTTTAACTCTTGATTACTTGGGTTTCTCTTAAAATCTGATACACTTATTATTTGGTTAATTTAGGAAGTTATCCGAGTCGTTTTTCAGATAACTTCCATTAAACCAAACCATTTGTTAATACATGCAAGGATAAATTGAGCGCCTGCAAACACCGTTAGTGCAGCAATAGTTATGACCAAGGACAATGCAATCGGCACTCTCTTCACATGCTAGTCCTCCAGAAATTGCTTTTTGTTCGGGTTTACTTAAAACCTTAACTCCTTTAAGTTCTTTTAAAGTTTTCATCATTAAGAGGATTTGATTTGTGCTTTTCCATGAACTTTAATAAGACACTCATGGATTATGTCTGCTTTTACTCTGGTTTTAAAAGCAAGCCTTTCCATTAGGACGACAAAGTCCTCTTGGCATACAGCAATATGAACCTGGAGGACACCATTCGTCTTCAGTGCGACAAGCTAAACCACCAGTAATCGCTTTTTGTTCTGCTTTACTAAGCAACTTGGCACCTTTCAATTCTTTTAAATTTTTCATAATAAAAAAATTATAGGATTAATAGTTTGCCACGATCATTTAAAGACACTCATGGTTTGTGTCTAATACCTAAGACGTTTGTTATTAGATACATTTCTTAAAAATTGATTCTTATTTCTGATATATTGAATCAATAAAAACAAAGAAGTTATTAGATAATTTTTAAGATACCTCCTGTTAAGGAGAATGTATTCTTTAGAATAGTTTTACCTAATAGGAAGACAGCGACCTCCTTCATAAGGGTCGTCAGGGAATTCACAATATGTACCAGGAGGGCACCACATTTCTGGATATACACAGTTATATCCTCCTTTAATAGTTTTTTGTTCTGATTTGCTGAGCACTTTAATGCCTTTTAATTCTTTTAAAGTTTTCATAAGTATTTGATATGAGTTTTTATTATGCCATGAACGTAGTACTCATGACTTGTACTTTAATATCTTTTTCAGTTCTCAATTTCCTGATTAATGAGTTCCACTTCAATTTTTTCCGCTTGCTCGTCAATCAAGTCGTCAATAAAGAATATTAAATCAGTTCTATTATATTCGCTAGGGAACGATTTGCCATTAACCAATATTTCTGGGGTAAAATTGATGTTGTTTTGTTTGCACCATTCTTTAGCTTTTACGATTGTATGAGTATTTCTTATCTCTAAAGCCTCGCCCCATTTCTGAAGCCAATCGGTTGGATTATAGTTACTATAAATGTCATGCAGGGCCTCTAAACATTTTTGCTCACTTTCTTTGCTATAGATTTCAATTAATCTCATTGCTATTTTGGTATCTGTAGAGTTGAAATCTGTACTAACATTGAATCGAATGATAATTCGAATATTATAGTCCGCTCTAAGCAATAAATTCTCAACTAATTTATGTGCCTCTTTACAAAAGCCGCATAGAGGATTTGTAATAACTACAATTTCAATTGGGGAATTATTACTGGTATTACCTAATACTAGTTCATGAATATTTTCAATAGTTGTGTTGATTTTTTCGGTTCTCGCAATTAACGATTTGAATATGTTAAAGTTCCTTTTAAACTTGAAGTGATCGATTTTCAACGTGCGAAGCTCCTGCTCTTTTTTCAATCGAGGAGATATAAATTGCCATAAGGCAAATGAGGCAAAAAAGCTAAAAGCAGTTAATGTTAAACTTTCAACACTTAGCGATAAAACCGTTTTATTGAGATCTAAAAAAAGTAGCGAGGTTGCTTGTAACCATAGCACTAATACAACGCTTAAGCAAAGCAGGCACCACTTTTTTACAACTTTGTACTGATAAAATATTGAGAAAAAAGTGAAAGGGATTGCTAAGCCTGTAATTAAAACTATTGGGTTAAAACTTGTCTTGCTAATTGTAACTAATATCCACGAAAAAATTAGGGATGCAAAATAAATTATTCCAATATCACTAAACTTGAACACTTTGAAAAGTGTAGCCCCTTTTGAGTTTAACACTGCATCGCAACTGGTTCTTTTATTTTCCTGAGAACAAAATTTTTCAAGAATAACCGAATGTAAACCCATTTCGTGTTGTACAATAAGTATACAAATTACCGCTCCTATTATTGAGAGTAGTAAATGAGTTGTTTGAAACAGAGTTGCTTTGTAATAAAATGATATAGCCAATAAGACAATTGGAACTATATAAAAGATGACATTTGAGAACCTTGCCTTTTTTACATCGTGTTTGATTTCTTGCACTTCATCTTCAATAATAACAATAACTCCGGTCCATGCATCTAAGAAATTATTAAACAACATGACCTGTTTCTTGCTGTCATCGAAAAATAATTGGAAGCCAAATTCTTGCTTGCTTGCTAATACAAATCCACTATAATCGTCGGTTTTGATAAACGCCAAGAAATTTGAAGGTAATAATGCTAACGCTTCAAAGCTTTTTGGGATCTCTAACGCATAATTTTTAATGCTAAAATGATCCAGTACTCCTGTTATTGAGTGTAAACTTGGATACGAGGGATGGCTTAATAGTTGAAATTCAAATTCGTCCTCGTTAACTTTAACGTTACTCTTTTTTAAGAGCAATTTTAATAAACTAACATGCGGCTTTTCCAAAATTTGCAGATTTAATAATTATTAAATTAGTTGAATAGGCCCATTTACATTAAGTATCAAGATTAATCCTGTAACCTCTCTTTAATATTTTCATGTGTAAAACTAAGTTACAGGGGTGCAACCCCCTTGCACCATAGTGAAAAAAAATATGTTGTAAAACATAAATAGGCGTGATGGGACTTTTATAGTAAAATTGATTTAGTTATAACTTGGATCGCACAGATCATAATAGGTTATAAACTCTGAACCGCCTCTGAACTCACTAATTTCTATAGGGGTAAAGTTTAAGGATAAACGGCCTTTCTCAGAGTATTTGTAAGTTCTCCTGTTGTAATCGTAGATGACATGAATTCCAATTTCTCTAAGCTGCTGTAAATGATTTTGGAGAGTTCGTTCGCTTACGCCAAGTTTTCTGGCAAATTCTTCAGCAGTACCGGTATGTTCTCGCCTTATTAGAGCATCCATTTGCTCAATATAGGCATTTAGCTTAACGAATTGCATAGTTTGCATAATTTGGGTTGTAGTTTAATAAGGATAGGTTAAGATTTGTTACTTTTTTAAAGATCATTGTACCTATAAATATTTATTAATGCCGATAAACATTACCTTTGCGTAAATTCATTGATATGGGTAACGCTTTTGAACCCCACTACATTTGGCTCGATAAAGTAGATTCAACCAATAGCTATTGTATGAAAAAGGCTGAGGGTGGTGAACCAGAAGGTTTAGCCATTGCCGCTTTTGTACAGGAAAAGGGTAGGGGGCAGCGAGGAAATTCTTGGGAAAGTCAAGAGGGTGCAAACTTAACTTTTAGTCTTTTGTTAAGACCAATATTTCTTAAGGTTGAGGAGCAGTTTTTTTTATCGAAGGCTATTGCTCTTTCAGTATGCGACTGGATAAATGTAAGTGGTTTACATGCTAAGGTTAAATGGCCAAACGATATCTATGTTGGTGATAAAAAGGTTTGTGGAATATTGATTGAGAATAGTTTTAGCGGTGTAACTCTCGATGTATCTGTGGTTGGTATTGGTTTAAATCTTAATCAAAAGAAGTTCCCTAACGATTTGCCAAATCCAACTTCTATAACCCTTTTAACTGGTAAGGAATATAGACCGGAGTTGGTACTTGTTGAATTAGTGACAATAATTCAAAAAAGATATTTACAGATTAAAGAAGATAAATTACAGTTGGATACANNATTGGATACAGACTATTTAAAGAATTTTTATCGATTAGGTGAAAAACATTTTTTTAATGCCAATAACGAAAAAATTAAAGCTAAGATTATTGGCGTTAAGCATACGGGTGAACTCTTATTAGAAGATGAATTAGGTAAACAACATGCTTTTATGTTTAAGGAGGTTGCGTTTGTTATTTAATTATTTTGCAATAATATATACGGTCAATTGTGTTAAACACCTCTATTAAACGCTTCTGCAATCCCTTCTGCCATTTTATTTATACCCTCCTCAAGTTGCTTTTGAAGCATCATTTTAAGCATAACATTTAAATCCGCTTTAAGAGTAAGTTTCATTCTAGTGTCATTGGGTTCAACCTCTTTCAACTGTAACCATAAAAAAAACTCGAAAGGTAATTTCCCATCACCTGTAACTTTGATGGTTTTATGAGGCTCTTTCTCAATTATCTTCAAACCAGTTTGCCCAACTCCTTTTACAATAAAACTGCACGAATCTTCTTCAGCTGTCCAGCCCTCAAGTTTATCTGTCGGAATAAAGGGGGTAAATAATCTAAAGTCAGATAGGACGCGATAAACATCCTCGGATTTACGTCGTATAGTTACTATTTTGCTTTCAAATTCAGTCATTAGATTTGGTTAATAGTTTTTGTTGTTATTACTAAGGCTAAATATTAGGAGATTTTGTAATTTTAAATTCGAGAATAAGCATTTCCTTCGTCAACTTTTCAAATTTCTATTTTCCCCAATTCTCTGGGTCGTTTCGCCACGATTTAAGAAGTTCAAGGTGGCTCTTATTTACAAAGCCTTGTTCAATGGCGATCTCAATCATTTCAGAATAGTTGGCTAGGGTATCCAAAATCACATTTGATTGCTTAAAGTTTTCAGCAGCATGATTGAATCCATAGGTAAAAATTGCAACCATCCCTAGAACTTCACATCCGGCTTTTTTTAGAGCCTCAACAGCAGCAAGGCTACTTTGTCCAGTTGAAATAAGATCTTCTATTACGACAACCTTTTGGCCTGCTTTTACTTCGCCTTCAACTAAATTCTCGAGCCCGTGCTTTTTGGGTGCCGATCTTACATAAACAAATGGTTTGTTCAATCTATCAGCAACAAGCATTCCGTGTGCAATGGCACCTGTTGCAACTCCGGCAATTACATCAGCATTCGGGTATTTCTCTATAATCAGCCTTTTAAAGCCTTCAGCTATTTGGTTGCGAACTTCTGGGTATGAGAGTGTTTTGCGATTATCACAATAGATTGGTGATTTCCATCCCGAAGCCCAAGTAAAAGGATTTGCTGGATTTAATTTTATTGCATTAATTTGAAGGAGGCTAATTAAAATCGAACTTTTTGTCATGTCGAATGATGTTTCAATATTTTTTGATAAGCGAAAAATAGTTCTAACTGAGAACCTTGAGTCTCATTTTTATTCAAATAACGGGCTGTTTACACGTTATGATTCCCCTCGAGAACTTTCAAAAATACTTGAATTTTTTCAATCGACTGCACTAGTACAAGATGTTTTTATCTCAGGTAGGGATATTCCAACGATGATTGATGAATTTTCGTGCATGTTCCGTTTCATAGAAGCTGCAGGAGGTCTTGTACAAAACACTAATGGTGATTATCTATTTATTTACAGGTACAACAAATGGGATTTGCCTAAAGGTAAACTCGAATTGAACGAGGAAAATGGCATTGCTGCACTTCGTGAAGTTTCAGAAGAAACGGGTATTTCTGGTATCAAGTTATTAGATCATATTACAGACACTTTTCATACTTATAAACTGGGAAACGCAACGATTCTCAAAAAAACTAGCTGGTATAGCATGAGTTATAATGGGAATGAACCTTTAATCCCTCAGGAGTCGGAAAACATTAGTATTGCCAAATGGTTTTCAAAAGACCAAATCCAAGAGTTAATGGATAATACATATGATACTATCAGAGAAGTTCTAAGTAAAGCTAAAATCTCTTAGATGTCAAACTCTGGGCTTTCTTAAAGTTTGCATAAACTGACTTTAACATCTTATCCAATGAAAATTGTTTTTGAAACAAAACGATTAATCCTTCGTGAATTCACTGAAAGTGATGCAGAGTTTATTATTACCCTGCTAAATAGCCCTGGTTGGTTAAAATATATTGGAGATCGTAATGTGAAAACAATAATACAAGCCAAAAATTATTTGATTGAGGGACCTCTTAAAAGTTATCATGTTAATAAATTTGGTTTATCAATGGTTGAACTAAAAGAAAGCAATAAGCCAATTGGGATGTGTGGGTTGCTTAAAAGGGACTACTTGGATAACCCTGATATTGGTTTCGCCTTCTTGCCAGAATATGAGGGTTTTGGGTATGCATTCGAGATTGCATCGGCAACACTAGAATACGCAAAGGAGGAATATCAAATCTCAAATATTATGGCAATTACAGTACCATCAAACACGAGATCTATCAAACTTCTTGAAAGATTAGGCTTAAGATTCTTAAAAAACATTACAATTCCACCGAGTTCTGAAGTGTTAATGCTTTTTTCCAATTAAACTTATATTTGGTAATGATGCCAAAAAGTCAATCTATATCTCTCCCCTTGAACGGAGTATCTTAAAAAATTTAATTTCAAAATCCTCTTCAGGTGATGGAGCTGGAGATAGCAACAGTTTTTTGTCTGGGCCTATTAAGAAATAAGTAGGGTATGCTCTGATATCAAAATCTTTTACTATTTCGGGTTTGTTCCCATAATGAAGAAATGTCCAATCATAACCAGTGTTTTTAAGTAGGTTGGTGATGTCATTCTTGTCATTATCGACACATATGGTTACAATCTGAAGTCTTTGTTTGTATTTTTCGTTTAATTTTTGTAAAATGGTAAACTCTTTAAGACATGTATAACTCGAAGTGGTA
>DQHR01000102.1 GCA_003531155.1 Bacteroidales bacterium
GAAGTAGAAAAGGTATTTTGCAATGGTATCGAGGCAGTTCATATCAATTACTTGCTTACGAATCTTTGTTAGTAGAATATAAATCATCATAACCAGAGCAATACCCGAAACCATGGCCGAAAAAAGAAAAATAATGGGCATCAGAACTGTTGACCACCAAGGGTTGGCTTTTATCGACCCAAAAATAAACCCCACATACCCATGCAGTAGAAAGGCCGATGGAACCCCAATTATGGTGATAATATAGCCTATCTTATTATCTAAGGCAACCGCCTTTGGCGAAATATCATCCGACCAAAGAGCCAGCGTTTTATAGAAAATCCTTTTGATACCTGTTGATTCGCTTGCCCATATCACAAAATCTCTTCGGTAATCGAACCAAATCTCAAGAACCAAAACAATCATCAAGTACCAAAGGTACACAAACCCAAAAATGGCCATGGCCGAGCTAAGATGCGGGGTAACCATTATCTCGTATGCCCTAAACGGCTTTCCCAAATGGCTTACCAAAGGCATAGTTGCCACCAAAAGAAACGAAAGCGCAGTTAGCAGCGCTAACACGTAGGTAGGCTTCAGAATATGAACTTTGAAGATACGTTCGAGCGATGCAAGAATAAATGCTCCTGCAACTAATCCTGTAATGTAAGGATACAGAACAATGAGTATACTCCAGGTTAGCTCAACCTCGTTGGGATATATGAATCCATCGACCCGCGATAGAACTTCGTGTAAATTTTGATAGTGTTGTTCCATAATTATCGTACCTCAGGTGTTAGTGCATTGTAGAATAGCTTTGAACCTGTGTTCAGGTTTGGTTTTATAACCATGCAATTATGGTTTTTCAAGAAGTAGTTGATGTTGCTCTGTGGATCGTTCAAATCGCCATAAATTCGGGCTTGTGTTGGGCAAATCTCAAAACAGGCTGGTTGAAGCCCTTTATCCAATCGGTGAAAGCAAAGGGTGCACTTATCTGCAGTTCCCGTTTCGGGATTTTTATACCTGCAACCGTATGGACAGGCCTGAATGCAATATCCACAGCCAATACAGTAGTTTGGATCGATTAGCACAACGCCTTCGGAAGTCTCGAAGGTTGCTCCAACTGGGCAAACCTGTGTGCAGGGCGATTTTGAGCAGTGGTTACACATCTTTGGAACAAAGAACGATTTGAATATCTCCTCATCGGGTATCGATTGAGTAAACCCATCAATACCGCCATTGGGCGATTCAACCTTAACGGTGCCATCGTTCTTTATGGTGTACTGCTCAACCCAAGACCGAAAGTAGAAAGGCTCCTTAATGATATTGTTCTCGTTTTTACAAGCGGCAGCGCACTTTCCACAACCGATGCATTTATTGATATCTATGCCTATTCCGTACCATTTGCCCCTTTTCTTTGAGGGTTCTCCAGCTATCAGTACCCCATTAACTGATGATAGAAATGCCGATGCAGCCACTCCTCCAACAAGAATGGCTCCAGTTTTGAAGAAATCTCTTCTGCTGAATTGCTTCTTTTCTTTTTTCATGGCTGGTGGGGATTATGGCAGTCAATACACCTGCGTTCTTTTTTAGTCTTTTTGCTTATAAGGTTATGCTCCATGGCATCTATCTGATGAATCATTGTATTATCGATGGTATCGAAAAGTATCTTTATTCGTGCAGCATTCCGCTGATGGCATATTGCACAATCTTTTCGTTCGTTAGGCTTAATAAGAGTCAATGAATCGGGGAGTTCCTTGCCCTCGAACATTTGAGCATACTGTGCATGCTTCAATCCAGGGCCATGGCAAACCTCGCAGTTTAGAGTCGAGTGGTAACCCTCCTTTTTTTCTGCATGAATAGAATCGTGGCACTTTGTGCAGTTGGCTTTGCCAGCGTATTGCAATGCTCGTTGCGTGTTTTCCTTTATGGCATCCTCCCTAAAATGACCCTGCACCCCAAAAGAGTGTGGTTTTAGAATTTGTTGAAGGATTATGAAAAAAACGAGGAGGCCTACAAAGGTGAATACTAACCTTTTTATGTGTAGTGGCATAGGAAAGGGTTTTGTTAATGAGTAAGCAACTTACAACAGTATTAGCTAATTGTCAATCTTTTAAATCTATTGTTAATCAGCTTTTTATAGAATCTATATCACCTTTTGGGTTGATCTTTTATTAATAGATTTATTGAAAATGTACCTTAAATTGAGGGTTTATGCTGGATGATGCCTGATTATCTAAATAACTTATAATCAGAGTCCAGCTCAACAAAACATAGCTAAGGTTGTTGATCATAAGCCGAGGGCGTAGCTTTTAGATTGATATTGCAGGGAACAGTTAGGATTCTAAGAGGCTTATTTGATATTATTAAATCAGGTTTCAATTCTTCTAAAACCCAAAAGATTAATGAAAATATTGATAACTGGGGCTACAGGGTATATCGGAAAACGTTTACTCCCTGCTTTAATTGAATCTGGACACGAAGTTGTTTGCTGTGTTCGCGACAAAAATCGGTTAACAAAGTATCAGGAAACCTGTAATATCATCCTATTTGAGGTCGATTTTCTTGAGCCAGTGGATTTAACCAATGCTCCGCTTGATATTGATGCTGCTTACTACCTAATCCATTCCATGTCGAACGATACCGAAAAGTTCGACCAGCTCGAGAAACTTGCTGCCCTTAACTTTCGCGATTACATAAATAAAACCACTGCCAAGCAGGTTATTTACCTTAGCGGTTTATCCAACGATATCAGCCTTTCCAAGCACATACAATCGCGCCGAAGGGTAGAGGATATCCTTAAAAGCGGCGATTATGCCACCACTGTATTACGTGCTGGTATTATTGTGGGTTCGGGCAGCGCATCGTTTGAGATGATACGCGATTTAACCGAGAAATTGCCCATTGTTTTTGCACCACCTGTAATTAATACAAACTGCCAGCCCATAGCCATAAGGAATGTAATTCAGTACCTCAAGGGAATCCTGCTAAACGCCCAGACCTACAACAATGTATACGATATTGGTGGTCCCGAGATACTAACCTATAAGCAGATGCTCCAGCTTTACGCTAAAGTTAAAGGGTATAAGCGGCTATTGGTGATTGTGCCATTCTTTAACAATCGGTTTGCTGCATTCCTGTTTTCGCTGATATCATCAATTACCTACCATCTTTCCCTTAACCTTTTAAACAGCATGAGGGTTGAGATGGTTTGTAAGGATAATGAGCTGGAAAAGCTGCTTAAAATCGAGTCAATAGATTTCAAAACTGCTCTTAGCCTTGCGTTCGAAAAGATTGAGCAGAACATGGTTCTTTCGAGCTGGAAGGATGCTCTGAACTCAACTTTTAGCAATAGGTCGCTGCTGCAATTCATTGAGGTTCCCCAGTACGGAACTTATTCCGATAGGCGCGAGGTACTTATTAAATCATCGCCAGAGCAGGTGTTGAACAACATTTGGGCCATTGGCGGGAAAAGGGGATGGTACTATGCCAACTTTATCTGGAGCATACGTGGTTTTATCGATAAGCTTGTGGGCGGCTATGGTTTACGCCGTGGGCGTACCAACTCGGTTACCATTAACTCGGGCGATGCCCTCGATTTTTGGCGTGTAATTGTTGCCGATAGACTAAACCGACGACTGCTCCTGTACGCCGAGATGAAAGTACCCGGCGAGGCATGGCTTGAGTTTAAGATTATTGAACGCGACGAAAAACACTACCTTGTGCAAAGTGCTACCTTCCGCCCCAATGGGCTTTATGGCCGAATTTACTGGTACGCGCTACTTCCCATCCATATTGCCATTTTTATTGGAATGATTAAACGAATTGAGCGATATAAACCTCACATAAAGAAAAGTTGACAGTTGATAGTTGACGGTTCACAGAAGAAAGATTATGAGTGTTTTTAATTTGATAATTTGAAAATGTGCCAATTAGCCAATTGGTCAATTAGTCAATTGCTTCACAATCCTACAGCCTAAGTGCCTCACAGCAACACATTACACCGCAAAACAATCTGTATTCGTTGTTCGTTAACCGAGCTTGCGAGCTCGCCGAAGGCAATCGATATTCTTAAATCTAGACACTAAACACTAAAAACCCCCGTTAAGTTTAGGCTCCAGCCTTAACTTTTTTATTCTTGCAGGCTATGCCTGCGTTCCAATCTTTACATTAATAATTTTTCGTTTTACATTTAGCATTAAAGTAATGTAAAATGTAGAATTCCGAATGTAAAATGTAAATGTTACCCCCAACCCCCTAAAGGGGGCTATAACAAGATTGCTGAATTTACCCCCTTGTGTTCCCCCTTAAAAAGAGGAAAATCCTGTAAAGTGACAAGAGGCAAGAATATAATTGATATTAATTTGCTAATTGTCCAACCTCCATTCATCACTTTTCTTGTAACAATCTATTCCCAATTCCAATTAAACAAATCAGCAAACCAAAAGTGTTTATAGCTGAACAACAGTATATTAATTTTGATTTGTTTAGCAAAATTGCTAATTTGGGAAACAGAAATGTTTTTGAACAAGGTATTCATATACATCCAAAATAGATGTATACATATAAACGAGTTGTGCGTCATGCAAAGAAACCGAAATGTACATAATCTGCTACTGACATAAGGTAATTCTCAAACATGATAGAGAGGAAATAGACTAATAGAGAATACGAGCAATCTAAAATAACAAATATGAATAATATCTGTATAGCTCCATGTGGCGTAATATGTGATATTTGTTTGGGTTATCAGCGAGAGAAAAATAAATGTGTAGGATGCCTAAGCACTGGCAATAAGCCATATCATTGTACAGTATGTAGTATAAAATCATGTGCCGAAAAGAAAGGAAACGAAGAATTACTATGCTATGATTGCAATAAATTTCCATGTAGACGAATTAAAAACTTGGATAAACGATACACATTAAAGTATGGAGAAAGCCCAATACAAAACTTGAATAAAATAAAAGAGATTGGATTACAGCATTTCATTGAGATTGAGAAAAAAAAATGGAGATGTAATAAGTGTGGACAGTTATTTTGTGTACATAGAGAACTTTGTTTGAATTGTGGCAATAAAAATGAGCATTTTCCAAAGATTATAAACTAATGAATTGACTAAAATATAAATGCACGAACGCACAACAGCTGCTAAATCTCAGCCGGGCAGATATGCTGATATCAATGTTTTTAGTAANNTAGGAGGAATGAGTTGGGAATCCTCAATTGAATATTACAGACTGATAAATAAGAAGACAAATGATTTACTTGGCGGATTTCATTCATGTAGAAGTCTTATGTACTCAGTTGATTTTGCAGAAATTGAAAAGTTACAACATGAGGATAAATGGAAAGAATTAGATTCAATTATGGTTAATTCTGCAAAGAAGCTTGAAAATGCAGGGGCAGATATTTTAATTTTATGCACTAATACAATGCATTTATGCAGCAAAGCGATCCAGGAGAACATATCAATTCCGTTCTTACATATTGCAGAAGCTACAGGGGAGGAAATTGTAAGTCGTAAGATTAATAAAGTGGGATTACTCGGAACAAAATATACAATGGAAAAGGATTTTTATAAAGAAATCCTTAATGAAAAATTTGGGATTGAAGTTATTATTCCAAATGAGCATGAAAGAAACACAGTACATAAGATTATTTATGAAGAATTAGTACACGGCCAGATAAAAGAAAGATCAAAAGAAACATATAAGGCAATTATAAACAATCTGGAAAAAGATGGTGTAGAAGGAGTTATCTTGGGATGCACGGAAATCCCTTTATTGATTTCAAATTCTGACTTAAATATTCCAGTATTTGATACAACAAAATTGCATGCGGAAAAAGCTGTAGAATGGGCATTAAAAAATGATAAAAATTACGTACCCTAACATGGCATAAGTTTAATTGGGGCGAAAGTGCCATTTTTAAGAACTTTACTACTTTTAAAAGGCAGTATGCATTGAATGGAAAGTACTTCTGACTCCCCAACTAAACTTATGCCCGCCGTTAGCACCTATTATAACAGAAAACTCTATATAAAATGGACGTCAAACTAAATAAAACAATCTTAAATACAACTGAGAAGATAGAAGAATTTAAGAAAAATGATTTCTTTATAAAAATCGGACAAATCAATTGCAAGATAGGAGTTGTAAGAAAAGGGGTTCTTAGAGGATTTATTATTGACGACAACGGCAACGAAGCCAATTTGATATTGTATCAAGAAAATGATATTATATCAGGGAATTTTGTTCCTAATGTGCCAGCTCCTATTAACGTTCAAGCAATAGAAAACTGTATAATTGATGTTGCAGATTTTTCTAAAGCAATGTTAGCACTTAGAGATAATGAACACTTAAATACAGCATTTAATGAAATGGTTAATATACTTCATTCTAAAATTCAATCTAGACTAACATCTTTTATCAATTATAATTCATTTGATAGGTATCAGTTTTTTTTAAGAGAGTATCCGAACCTAATAAATAGAATACCAAACTATCATATTGCAAATTTTTTAGGGATTACTCCTACCCAATTGAGCAGGATTAGAAAATCATTTGCAAGTAAATAGGAATATTCATTTCTCAACAAATGTAAATGGAATCTGATTTTGCTGACCTTACTTTTGTACTCATAATAAAAAACAGAAAAGAAAATGAAAAACATTTTAATTATTATGATTATGGGTACATTTTTAACTTTAAATGCGCAAGAAAGCAAAGAAAACCGTTTAATCAAATCGCCTAAATGGAAAAATGGTGAAAGGTTTATTTATAAACGTGAGATAGTACTGAAATCCACTAAAGAAATAGTCTTTCCTTTACTTTGTCCAGTAAGGGAATATGAGTGGTTTAATGATTGGAAATGTACAATGATTTTTTCGGAATCTGGAGTTGCGGAAAACAATAATATATTTTACGTAAACATGGGGTTCCCATTATTCAAAAAGCAAGTATTTCATGTTGTGAAATATGAACCAAACGTAAACATAACATTTTTAATATTTATAAATGGAGTAGCTACAATTTTATTTGGTGCAGACTTAGAACAACTGTCAAGCGATTCTTGTAGGATGACAGTTTTTTATGAAGCAACTGGCATATCAAGATTTGGCAATTTCTTTCTAAGAAACATAGGGAAAAAGGAAATGGAAACCAACACTAACAATATTGAGAATGACTTAGTATATTGGTTGGAAAATAATAAAAAAAGACCAAAGAATAAATAATAACAGGTGCTAACAACGGGTCATAAAACATGCCGGGTTCATTGGGTTTGCGAACGTTTCGTCCCGTATCATGTTTTGTATCGTGGGATACATACGCATCTCCGCAACCTGGCATGTTTCATACCTGCGACTGTTGTGCCGTATGCATAGGATAAATAGAATATAAAACAAAAGAATTTATGGATATATATTCGCAATTTCAATCCAAATTAATGCATTACAAAGCCCAATGCAGAATGGTTTCTTTAAAACATATTCAGGAATTAGAAACAGAGTTTAATAAACCAATTAAAGATTCATTCGTTAACAAGCAACTGTACGAAAGTTATATCCATGGATACATTAATTTTTCGGTAAAAGAAAAATACCCTTCTGCACTTTCTTTAATAATCGTAGCGACTCCAAGTCCTCAAATTGATTTAAAATTTCAAATTGAGAGTAAAGATTTTATATTTAAAATTCCTCCTATGTATACTGATAGAGTAGAGGTAACAGGACGGATTAAAAAAATCACATCTGACATATTTAATAATAATGGGTATAACACTTTTCCGGTTGTATTACCTAAAAAGCTGATTGCAGTGAAAAGTGGATTAGCAAAATATGGGAAAAACAATTTGGCATATGTTGAAGGAATGGGCAGTTATCATAGATTAACTTTGTTTGCAACGGATTTGCCATGTAATAATGATTCTTGGCTGAAAGTTCAAACTTTGGATAGATGTGAAAAATGTTTTGCATGTCAAAAAAGTTGTCCGACTTCAGCGATTAATAGAAACGAATTTGTAATAAAAGCGGAACGATGTTTAGCATATTTAAACGAGCAGTCTGGAACATTTCCCGATTGGATTAATCCAAAAGCGCATAATTGTATAATTGGTTGTATAAAATGTCAAGATTCCTGTCCTGAGAATAAAAGTAATATTTCTGCATCTAGGTTAAAAGAAAAGTTCAGTGAGTCTGAAACACAAATGATATTGAAAAATACACCATTTGAGAATCTCCCTGATAATTTACAGATGAGAATTGACGATTTATGCTTAAAATATTATTATAAACATCTGTCAAGGAATATTATACCATTGATTGAAAATTATATGAATTAAAATAAAAGTAATACGGCACAATATTTTATGTAAGTAATGGTAGGAAAAGTACTAAATTTCAAGGTTTGTAGCCCGCTCAATCTGCGTAGCGGTTTGATAGGAAACTGCCTCGCAATCTGACACTACTCATACAATTTATCGTTAGTAGCATGGTTGTGAAAATCGAAAAATATTGAATATTAAGTAATAGAATAGATATTAATGAGCATAGATTTTGACGATATTGAATATTTAAGATTTGGTAACGAGAAGCAGCAGCGTGCATACGAGACATTGACCAAAAATAATGTATTGACTATACTTCAACTCTTTGACCCCATTCTTGTAGGAACAATTCCAATTAACATTGACACTGAAAACAGTGACCTTGACATTATTTGTTACATCAAAGACAGACTTGTTTTTACCAAAGTAATCAATGACAATTTTGCTGGCAAGGAACATTTTAAGATTTTGGAACAAAATGGTAGAGACCATGAAGCAATTGTTGCCAATTTTAATTTAGACAATTTTGAGATTGAAATTTTTGGGCAAAACAGACCAACAAAACAACAGAATGCCTACCGTCATATGATAATAGAACATAAATTACTGATGGAACGTGGAGAGACATTTAGAAAACAAATAATTGAGTTAAAGCGAAAGGGGTATAAAACAGAACCTGCATTTGGTATTGTTCTTGGGTTAACTGGAGATGCATACACCGAATTATTGAGATATGAAAATAAATGAAGGCTGAACAAAAAAGCCCGAACAACTAACAGCGTATTTATTGTATTTGTGCTGATGACACATTTGGAGTTCTTAACGCTTTTTGGTAGTTTTACTAACGGGGGATATGAAAAAGTTTCAACCGACCGAAGAGAGTTCGCCGAAGGCAAACTCCCAGACACAACAAATACTCGAATCGTTATTGGCAATTTAACAAGAAAACTCGTACTTATTGAAATTTAAAGTCCCAAATGATTAACAAAAACATAAAAACTAATGAATATTTGTAAAAAATGCCATAATGAGTTTGATGGCAATTATTGCCCTAATTGCGGACATCCACAAAAATTAGAAAGAATAAATGGTCGTTATATTTTTTCTGAAATTGCAGATGTTTTAAATTTTCAAAAAGGAATTTTATACACAATAAAAGAATTACTGATAAGACCAGAACAAAATATCAGAGCATTTATTTCAGAAGACAGAAATCGTCTTGTAAAACCGATAATGTTTATCCTAATTACTTCTTTGATATACACAATATTTGTTGGAATTTTTCATTTTGAAGATGGTTACGTAAATTATACGGACATTAAAGAATCTACAACTTTTGAAATTTTCAAATGGGTACAAGAAAATTACGGTTACGCTAATATTATTATGTCAATTTTTATTGGATTGTGGCTGAAAGTGTTTTTTAGAAAATACCCCTTTAACTTTTTTGAAATTATAATACTCCTTTGTTTCGTTATGGGAATAGGAATGTTGATATATTCAGCATTTGGAGTTGTTCGGGGTTTGACTCACGTTAATTTAATGAAAGTTGGCGCAATAATAGGACTTGTTTATACGACTTATGCGGTTGGACAATTCTTTGAAAAGAGAAAACTATTAAGCTATGTAAAAGCATTCTTTGCATACATATTGGGATTTTTAACTTTCACCTTAGCTGCAATTGGTACTGGATTCTTTATTGACTTAATAAAATAAAATTTAAAGAATATGGAAAATAAAAAGAGATTGTCAATTGTATTATTGATTCCAACAATCATTATAGGAGTAGCATTGTTTGAAGAATTTGATTTTGAAAGTTTAAAATTTGAGAAACCGTTGCTTGCATTCGTTTACTTCATTGGCTTAGCTCTCTCAATTATCTTTCAGTTTAAAGATTTCAAAAAACGACCTGAAAAATAAAGACTACCGCTAAAACGAAGTATTGCTGCGATAATGCTAAACTTGAACGATATAATATTTAATAAATAGTTTAGTGATTTGATAATGAGACGATTTTAAGTGCGCAACGATTTCTTACTGTCAGCCGTTGCGTATCATACAATAAAGAAATAATAACTTAAAAGATTAATAAAAATGGGATATTATATTGATTTAAAGGGCATAAGTATTGATAAATACAAAGAGATTTTAAAAACCACCGAATTAATTCCAAGTTGGAAAGTTTTAGAAAAAGATATCGATAAAAATCTTGACATTATTAAAAAATATAATATCAAGAATATTGATGAATTATTAATTGCCCTTAAGGACAAAGACAAAATTCAGAAGTTCTCGAAACAGAGTGGATTACAAGAGGATTATTTAGTAGTTCTCAAAAGAGTGGTGAATGGGTATCGACAAAAACCAAATAGGATAAAAGATTTTACATGTATAGCTGAAGACACAGTCGTTAAACTTGAAAAAGCAGGAATAAAAGATACGCTTAAGCTATATGATATTATTCTGACGGATGAAAAAAGAGAAGCAATTTCAAATAAAACAGGAATTAGCAAGGATGAAATAATGAAGCTTGCAAAATTGACTGATCTTTCCAGAATAAGATGGGTAAACCACACATTTGCATATGTATTGCTAGAAGCTGGATATGATGTTGTAGAAAAAGTAGCAAATGCTGACTACCAAGAGTTATATAAAGCAGTTAAACAACTTAACGAAGAGAGGAAAATATATAATGCACATATAGGAGTTCGTGACATGAAAATGGTGGTTGAGGCTGCTAAAGATTTAAAATTTGAAATAGAATACTAAAAATATTGAGAGAAAGCACGAACGTATAATACTCGGACATCAAACATTTGGGTTTAGTTGGTATTCTAAGTGCATCACTCGCTAGTAAGGTTTTTATTGGTTGACATTTTTGTAATTCCGAAATCCCCAACGTTTTATACTGTAGATCGTTGTATGCATTGAAAGTATTAACTTTTATATTAAAAAAATATGAAAAAACAAAACCTCATTTTTAGAATCTTTAGCATATTTCTAATTCTTGTTTTAATCATCGGCTTTAATAGTTGTAAAAAAGAGAATGAAAACGGGAATGAGGATGTTCATATTTACGATGGAACTTGGTTGGGAAAAACAGATCAAGATGAAAAAATTAAATTCATGATATCAAAAAGTTCAGTTGTTTATTTAGAAGTAGAATATCTTGATTTTAATAGAAGAGTAACATGGACTTTAAATCCATCCAATTGTAACATTTCAAAAGGTAGGTTTTTTTGCGATTTTGGGTATAATTCCTTAGGATGCAATTTTACCTCAAAAAATTATGCAAAAGGAGTCTATAGGTTTAATAATGATCCACGTTTCCCTGCTCATCTTAATGGAACATGGACAGCATCAAAAAAAACGTTTAGTTATTAGATTTGAGTTAACTCAGAATGCAATTGTAACAAATTGATTGTTAATGCTGTATTGGTTTTTTCTATTAAATTGAGACCTTTGCCAGTTAAAACCATCGCTAGCTCGGAATTAACTTAGTAAATTCCCTTTAATCTGTGCATTCTGTGAGGTTTTGTATTAAATATAATTCTCCCCCCTGTCTTCCCCCTTAAAAAAGGGGGAAATCCAAGAAAGCGACAAGTGGCATGAATATGATTGTTTTCGAATAGTCAAACAGCCACTCACTTCACATCAAAACATCTAAGCCAATTAAACCTTTCCTGTCTTTCGGTGTTCTTTTAAATGATTAATCATAGTTATGTACAAAACCCAACGAACATACGTTAAGCCCGAGATGAAAATGGCTGGGCTCATATTCGAGAACCCAACGCTGCTACTTATGATGGAGCATTTTGATTTGGGAATCTCAGCCATTCAGGATAAATCCATTGAGCAGATTTGTAACGATAACGCAATTAACCTTCAGGTTTTTACATCATTTGCTAACCTTTACAACGGCTTTATTCCAACAGACGGTGAATTTAGTTCAAACGATGAGTTTGTAACAATAATAAAATTTCTTAGTAGGAGTCATCAATACTATAAAAACGAAAAATACCCTGAGATACGAGGCTATATCAGTCAGCTATACGCAAACAACGAGGCAGAGATAATCAGGCTAATCGAGAAGTTTTTTGATGAGTATTTTGCCGAGGTAACAGAGCATCTTGGTTACGAGGATTCTGTTGCTTTCCCTTATTTCAACTCTTTAATCGAAAGCAGCAAGTTTAATCAGGTTAACAACCCTTTTTCGGCCAACGATTATAGGGATCATCACACCGATATTGAGTCGAAGTTGTTTGAGCTGAAGAGCCTATTCATACAACACCTATCGCTTAAAGGCGATAGAGCTATTCACCGCAAGTTGTTATACAGTCTATTTGAGCTCGAGAACGATTTGAATATCCATTCGCTGATTGAAGAAACCATTCTTGTGCCTTTGGTACGCCAAATAGAAAGGAGCAGAGGCGTTGTCTAGTCACAGCACAAATATTGCTATTGTTGAGTCGTCCCAAATCGTTTACGAAGGGTTGATTAACATTCTTGTTAAATCGCATCAGCACTATCAGTTTTATAGGTTTGATAGTATTGAGGAGATTAACACAACCCGTCTCGATTGTAAAATTGATGTTATTATTATAAACCCATCGCTTATTCAGTTTAACTCGCGGGATTGCAACACGCTAAAGCGTATCAACCCATCGGTTCATTGGGTTGCGCTGGTTTATTCTTTCTACGGAAAGGATATTCTGGCACAATTCGATGCTATAATTCAGATATCAGACAGCGCGGAGTATATCAAGCAGACATTGTCAAACCTAATCAGCTCAACGGCTGCCGAAATTGACTCGGTTCAAAAGGAGCCACTAAGCGAAAGGGAGATTGATGTGCTTGTACAGCTGGTTCATGGATTATCCAATAAGGAGATTGCCGATAAACTGAATATCAGCATTCATACAGTAATGAGCCATCGTAAGAATATCACCCAAAAAACAGGTATCAAAAGCCAATCGGGGCTAACAATCTATGCCATCTCCAACAAGATAATATCGTTGGATAGCCTTGCATTGTAAGGGAATAACCTTATCCTTACTTTTCTAAAGCATTTATTCAAATACTTATTATGCTCTGTGTTTTTGGAATTAATATCATCTTTAAGTAATGTCATCCTGAGCGGAGCGAAGGATCTAATTCCTTGTTAAGTAGGTGCTTCACTACGCTCAGCATGACAGCAAAGACTAATAGAACATAAGCGAATGCTTGATTCACTCACTCTATCCCTACAAACAGTGATACCCCAACATCAAATTCACTCATTTTAGGGATTGTCGTTTTTTTCTTTCTCGCGCACCTTTGTATCGTTAAAACTTTAAAAGATTCGAGAGATGAAAAAAATAGTTCTACTTCACCTATTCGTTGCAACATTTGCCTTTGCTAAAGCACAGGATATTATTGATAAACCATTAATTGATACAACCAAGGCACTCAGTATTGAAGCATCCTATTTAGGCGATTTGTGTAGTAACGCAAAGGGTGGCATTAAAACGGGAGTTGGTTACCTTGGAATGGCAAACCTACGGATTGGTTTCAGCACCGAGTCGGCAAAACTTTGGAAAGGTGGAAACTTCTTTATCAACGGAGCAGCAACTCATGGCGATACGCCATCATCAAAATCTATAGGCGATTTTCAGGTTGCATCTAATATCGAGGCGGGGAACCATATCTACCTGCATGAGTTTTGGTATAAGCAAACCTTTTCGAGGTTTGAATTTACGGTAGGATTACAAGATTTGAACATTGATTATATCGCAAGCGAGAATGGTGGGCTATTCCTAAATAGCTCGTTTGGAATACCAGCGCTTATTTCATCAAATATACCTGTTCCAATCTTTCCGTTAACAAATCTAGGGATATCAACCAAAGTGAACGTTAGCGATGCATTCGCATTTCAAGCAGCCCTTTTCGATGGTTGTCCAACCGATTTTACAAATAATACCTATAATACCAATTGGGATGTAAGCAGCAAGGATGGTGCTTTTGTAATATCAGAATTACAGTTTACAAGTAGTTTTAAGAAGCTTGCGGGAACATACAAAGCAGGTTATTACTACCACACTGGTCATGTTCAGCAATTAGAAGATGGTTCGGAACAGGAGGTTTTTGAGCAGAACTATGGACTTTATGCCATTGCCGACCAGCAGATTTGGCAAAGTGGTAGTGAAAAAAAATCGATGAGCCTTTTTGGACAGTTTGCTCTAAGTCCAAAGCATATTAACAATTTGCACTACTATTTTGGCGGTGGGCTAAGTTTTACTGGGCTAATCAACAGAATTGATAATACAATTGGATTGGCCATTGCCCATTCAAGATTTCATACTCCTACAGTACTTAATGAAACTGCCATAGAACTATTTTATAAGATACAAATTACCCAAAACATCTCTATACAGCCCGATTTTCAGTACATCATTAACCCAATGGGATATGAGCAAAAGCTCGATAACGCTTTAGTTGCAATAATGCGCTTGGGTTTAAACTTCTAAAATAAATACAATGCAATTAGTCGATATACAAACATTAAGGCTTTCGGAGTTAACCAACGGCACTTCGGCAATAATTACGAAAGTAAAAGGACATGGGGCTTTCCGCAAGCGGATAACTGAAATGGGCTTTGTTTCGGGTACAAAAGTAACCGTGATAAAGAAGGCTCCTTTACAAGATCCTGTTGAGTACGAGTTGATGGGTTACCGAGTATCGCTTCGTTTGAGCGAGGCTCAAATGATTGAAACTATTGATGAGTCGGAAGCCTTAGAGTTTACCGATAGACCATTTAATGGTACTTTGGAGTTCGACCCAATTGCTAAAACGGCAAAGGAGAAGAGCAAAACAATCAATATTGCGCTGGTTGGAAACCCCAATAGCGGAAAAACTACACTGTTTAACTATGCAACCGGAAAGCACGAACGGGTTGGGAACTATGGTGGTGTAACGGTTGAACTGAATACTGCGCATCTATCAAAAAATGGGTACTCATTCAATGTAACCGATTTGCCCGGAACGTACTCCATTTCAGAATATTCGCCTGAGGAGCTATTCGTTCGTAAGCATCTGGTTAACGATATGCCCGATGTGGTTGTTAACGTTGTTGATGCCTCGAACCTTGAGCGAAACCTTTACTTAACAACTCAGCTCATCGATATGAATATCAAGGTAGTTATTGCTTTGAATATGTTCGATGAGCTGGAGAAATCGGGCGATGAGTTCGATTACACCATGCTTGGCAAGATGATTGGAATTCCAATTATTCCAACCAGCGCAGCAAAGGGCAAAGGGATTGATAAACTGCTCGAGAAGATAATTGAGGTTTACGAGGAGAAAGAGCAAACCCTAAGGCATATCCACGTTAGCTATGGCGAACCCATAAACAGTGCGCTTGAGCGCATTAAAGTTGAGGTTAAAAAGAACCCCATTTTAACCGATAAGTACCACTCGCAGTATGCAGCCATAAAACTACTCGAGAAGGATAAGGCCTTTATCGATGAGGTTAAGAAGATGCCAAATAGGGTTGCAATTCTTGAGGTTGCTCATAAAGAGAGGAGTAGACTGGAACTTGAATTCGACGAAAAAACCGAAACCATTATTGCTGATGCCAAGTACGGCTTTATCAAAGGGGCATTAAAGGAGACCTATAAACCATCCGATAAAAGTAAAAGGGCTGCAAAGCTCGATATCGATTACTATTTAACCCATAAATGGTTTGGATTTCCCATCTTCTTTTTGATGATGTGGGCCACATTTCAGCTAACATTTTCGTTGGGTAGCTACCCTATGGACTGGATTGATGCTGGTGTTGGGTATCTAAGCGATTTCATTAAAACCGCTTTACCTGAAGGTGCTCTAAACGATTTACTTGTGGATGGCATAATTGGCGGTGTTGGTGGTGTGATTGTGTTCTTACCAAACATTATCATTCTGTTCTTTTGCATCTCGTTGATGGAGGATACAGGTTACATGGCACGCGCAGCGTTTATCATGGATAAGTTAATGCATAAAATTGGTTTGCACGGCAAATCGTTTATCCCGCTTTTGATGGGCTTTGGGTGTAATGTTCCAGCCATTATGGCAACTCGAACCCTCGAAAACCGAAAGGATCGCATACTTACGATGCTTATAATTCCATTTATGAGCTGTAGCGCTCGTTTGCCAGTTTACGTTCTGCTAATTTCGGCATTCTTCCCCGCAAAACAAGGGCTAGTACTGCTATCGATATACATTGCGGGTATAGTTTTATCCATATTAATGGCGTTGGTATTTAAAAGGATATTCTTTAAGAAAAAGGATATTCCTTTCGTGATGGAACTCCCTCCATATCGTATTCCTACCATTAAAAGCACATCAAACCACATGTGGAATAAGAGCGTGCAGTATCTCACAAAGATGGGAACCATTATTCTTGGTGCTTCAATATTGATATGGGCTATGGGTTATTTTCCAAGGGAAGTTAACTACTCAGTAAACTACGATCAGCAGATCGAAACTGTAACAAGCAATACCTCACTTTCCGAAGAGGCAAAACAGGAGCAGGTAAACCTTTTGTTGGTTGAGAAGGAATCGGAACGTCTCGAGAAATCTTACATTGGGCAAATGGGACATTTTATTGAACCAGTTATTTCTCCCTTAGGATTTGATTGGAAGATAGGAGTGAGCATCATTACTGGCCTAGCTGCAAAAGAGATTGTTGTTGGCTCAATGGGCGTGCTTTACCAATCCGATTTAGAAGCCGATGAAACATCGGTTGGACTACAAACTAAGCTGCAGCAGCAAGAGTTTAAAAGTGGTCCAAAGAAAGGGGAGAAGGTGTTTACTCCATTGGTTGCTCTAACTCTGATGCTGTTTGTGCTTATCTATTTCCCTTGTGTTGCCGTAATTGCTGCTATCAAAAGAGAGGCAAATGCTAAGTGGGCAGTATTTACAATGGTTTACACCACTGCTCTTGCCTGGTTGGTTGCCTTTGGGGTTTATCAGATAGGAAGTTTAATAATTTAATTTTATAATGTTATGATCCAGAACATAATAGTTTTTATAATAGTTGCTTTAACGTTGATTTATGTGGGTTATTCGGTTTTCAAATCCTTAAAACCAAAGAAGAGTAAACATGCGTGTGGTGGCTGTTCGGGTTGTGGAGTTTAGAAATAGGCTTAAAGTGTTTTTCATTAGAAAGAATAGTAAGTTTTACTATTATAACTAGTTAGTTTCACGCAAAGCACGCTAAGACAAAGCGCAAAGCGTCTAATCTTTGTGTTCTTTGCGAAAACCTTCGCGACCTTTGCGTCAACTTTTCAATGCTCAACGAAGTAAAATCTTTTTAAGCACTCGCTCTTTTGAGCATTACGTCTTTTTGCTATCTTCGAAAGTTGTAAATGAAGATGTTTTTCAAAGAAATAGTCGTTAATGCTAGGTTTTTATATCGTTTTACCTTTTTTGTTTTTTGCGCTGTACCGATCATTTGTGGTGCTTTATAACTATTTTAAGCGACCATTCTTGCCTGAGGGTATACCAACCGAAGGAACATTTGTTTCGGTGCTAGTGTACGCTCAAAATGCCGAAAAAGTGATAGGTAATTTACTTGTTGGTTTAAGCAAACAAACTCATCCCGATTTTGAAGTTTTAATCTTTAATGACCAATCAACTGATAAAACGGTTGATGTTATTAGCCAATTTGCTGCCGGCGATAAGCGATTCAGATTGTTTAACGGGAACGATATTAATAACGGATGGAATCGTAAGTACTATGCTTTCGAAAAGTTATCTCAAATTACTAAAGGACAGTATATTATATTTATCGACTCAAATCTGATTGTTGATGGTCAGTTGGTTGCGAATGCTATCGCGAATATGCAGCACAAAAGCCTTTCGCTGCTAACCATATACCCAAAACCTTATGCACAGGGATTTTGGAATCGACTCCAAATTACAACCATAAACTGGGTGTGGCTTTCACAAGCATCAATTGTTAAATACTTGACTCAACGGGGCAGGGAAGGGGTTATCACAAAAAATCCGATGATTATTGCTGAGGCATCATCATATAAAGCCAATAAGTGGTTTGAGAAATTTAAAGATACCGAATATCCAGAGGTGGAGATATCGAACCAAAAAAGTTGCGAAATACTACTTGGCGATGATAGTTTGACTTTTGATGTAAGTGAAGTGTATTCTAGCACATCTCAATATCTTGAGCACTTTATTGAGAAATCATTTAAGAATAGGAATAGCCTAATTGCATATTCTGTTGCAGTTAGTTTAGGGTTAATCCTTGCAATATTTCTACTACCATTCCCATTGGTTTTCCTATATCTTTTGGCTTTGATTTACTCGCAAATGTTAGTTGCAATGCTATTACAGCAATCAATAGTAGTAAACCTTTTGACTATGCCATTTCAATATTTCCTTTTGGTAAAGGGGTTGATTAATGCAATAAAAAAGAGCGGAAAATCCGCCCTTTAGTTATTTCAAATACAAATAGCCAAATAGTCAAACAGCCATTGGTCTACTTAGTCTCTTTCTTTTTCTCTTCTTCTTTCTTTAAAATTTTCACCTCATAACCAAGTTTTTTTAGTGCTTCGGCTAGTTTCTCATCGGTATTTTTTGAAGCATCGTACTTAATCGTTACAGTTTTTTCTTCGAGATTTGTAGTAACTGATTTAACTCCTTTTTCAAAGGCAATCTCTCTCTCAACCTTTTTTTGGCATGATTTACAATGAAGTGTTGCAGAAATGCAAACCTCTTTTGTTTCATCCTTTTTTTGAGCCGATACATTTTTGGGCATTGCCATAACTACTGTTAATGCAATAATCCCAGATAATATAAATCTAATTGCTTTCATCTTTTTGTTATTTAAGATTAGTAATTAAGAGACAACAGGGTAACCAATATTGCCAAGAGTTTTGGCAATATCATTCGTTGTAAGCTTTTCTGACGCATAATTTACAATAACCTCAGATTTAGTAAGGTCGATATAAATCTCTGATATTCCATCGACCCTGCTTAGCTCAGTTTTGATGATGTTTGCACATCCATTGCATTTCATGTTTGCAACAATAAATCTATCGGTATTCATTTATTATTTATTTTAAGTTAGTTATTTGCTATTACTTAAAAATTGTCATTCTAATTCCAACATAAATTTTTCTCCCAGTAATTGGTCCCCAAACCATTGATGCATCGAAGTATGGACTATAAGGATCGTTTGGAGATATTATAGGATTTTTTTGCATAAAATCAGTTAGGTTTTCTCCTCCAAGGTAAACCTCAAATTTACGGAAATACTTGGTGATTTGAGCATTCATAATAGTATAAGGAGCAAATGTTGATTTGCGCTGTAAGTCAACAGGATATCCACTCATATCGGGTAAATTACCACCTCCATTAAATTGAATAGAGTAATCGAATTGCCACTTTTTAAGTGCAGTTTTGTAACCTAATGAAATCAAACCTTTGTATTTGCTGAGTAAAGGTTTTTGCTCAAGTTTGCCATTTATTGTTGTTTTTACATCGTTTAGTCTCCAAGCTGCAGTAACATCAAATCTTTCGAAGGGTTGATAGCTTACTTCAACTTGAAAGCTGTTGGAATAAGATTTTCCTTTGAGATTGTAAAAGTAAATAGAGTTTACATCTTGATTCATATCAACAACTATTTGGTTGTTGAAATCTGTCCTGTAATAATCGGTACTGATAGTTAGTTCTCTGTTAAAGAGTTTATAGCGTTGTGTTGCATTTAAACCAATGTTTAAAGCTTCCTCCATTTTAGGTGCTTCGCTAATAATTATATTCCTTGAACTTGCAAGTAAGTAGCTGTTTTCGCTGATAATACTTGCGGACCTAAAGCCTTTTCCAACGCTACTTCTAAGAGTCAATTGTTCAAATGGCTGATACCTAATATGAGCACGGGGGGTTACAAAACCGTTATATTTATTATGATAATCGTATCGAATGCCGCTCATAAAGGTGAACTTCTCGAAAAACTTATAAGTGTATTCAAAATAACCACCAGGAACAACCTCTTTTCTATCAAGATTTAATGTATTAAGTTTCTCGTTATAGTTATCGAGGTTTAGGCTTAAGCCAGTTTTTAAGATATGATTTGTTGTCCCAATATAAGTTATGAATATGAGGTTTGAATTATAGCTTAGCTGGCTTGCATCATAGTTTTTTAATCCAAAGATTGATTCCTGATCGTGGTGAGAGATTGAATTAATAAGTCCTATAGTAGTTTCTGGTCTATCAAAGATATATCCCACTTTACTAAATGTTTCAAATCTTTTAATGCTTACATCAATCCCAAAAGGATTACCAGGAGTGATAATATCACCTGATTTGTACTTTAGATTACCTGCTACACGCTCTTCTTGTAAATACTTAATTCCAAACTGTGATTCGAGTTTATCGCTGTGGTAGTTCCAACGGTTGAAAAGGTTATACTGCCTTACAAGTGGATGATCGAGAAATGAATCCATATTATGATCAACCCTATTTTGTGAATATTCTGCATGTGCAAGAACCATTGACGAAAGTTTGTCAGTTACCGTAAAGCCATAGTTTGCGTTAACCTCAGACATAGCCTCATCGTTTGTGTAAGTATTTATGTAGAATTTTTCCTCACCCATTGGTTTTTTATACTCAATGTTAATTTGCCCTGTTATGCTCTCGTAACCATTTGCAACTGATGCTGTTCCTTTAGAGATTTGGATTGATTCCATCCACGAACCTGGAACAAAATTGAGCCCAAAGGTTGAACCTAATCCCCTTAGAATAGGGATGTTTTCTGCTTGAAGTTGAGTGTATGTTCCTGCCAGACCGAGGAGTTGAATCTGTTTTGCTCCAGTTACTGCATCGCTGTACGAAACATCTACCGAAGCGTTAGTAACAAAACTTTCGGAAAGATTGCAACATGCTGCTTTTTGAAGTTCATTTTTAGTGACAACTTGAGCCGAAAGAGTGTTTAATCGTTGAAAGTGTGCTCCAGATGAGTAACCTTTAACAGTTAAGTTATCGAGGTAAACATCTTGAACCAAAGAGTGCTCAATAAAAGTATGATCGTGCTCAACATGTAAGGTATCGCTTTTAAAACCTACAAAACTAACAACAAGCATATGGTTATTTTTGCCTGCTCGTTTTAGAATAAACTCACCATTAGCATTAGTGGTTGTTCCTATATTAATTCCAACCCAATAAATATTTGCTCCTGCAATAGGAGCTAGTTCTCCTTTCTCATTCTTTTCAGTTATCCTTCCCTTCAGTTCTTGGGCGTTAAGCGAGATTGTTATAAGAATGAGATATAATACAATTATATACCTAAATATTTTCATAGCATTTGTATGATTAATTAATAGTTTGATCTAACCCCGTGGGCTAAGACATTTGTTAAGGTTCAATGAATGAACTTTAAGCAAATCATGCTATGAGATAATATCGGGAGTTTTACTTTGATGTAGAAGATTGATAAGAATTCGTCCTGAAGGTTTTGTAGGTGGTGAGTTGATAGGCAAGTAAAGATTTTTTAAAGCATTTAAATTGCTTACCTGTTCAGTAGCAGAGCTATTATCGGCAAAATAGTTGTTTGCTAAAAAATCAATATTAGAATTTAAGGCTGTAGTACTCGAAACGGTGAAAAGTTCATCAACTTTAACCATAAAATGTTCCGTTTTGCAGCCGCAGCAACTATCTATATCGTTAAAATTGACGGAATCGTTTTTGCTCTCGCAGCATGTTGATACCTCTGTATCGTGGCACTTGTGCTCAACAAAAATTGTTGCAATTATTCTACCCTCACAGGAACATCTATGGAGGAAAATGCTAAACCCCGTTGATGCTGCTATAAATGGGATTAGTAGAAGAATCGCTATAAATTTACGTGTTAAGCGTTTAAACATTTTTAGTTTATTTCGATGTCTATTACGCTTGCAAAATTATAATGTTACAATACATATAATAAGAAATATGTGTTATAGTTTTGTTAAATAATAATTGCAACAATAACTATTTCAATTTGACTTAAAGAAATATTTATAACCTTTATAATAACTCAAAGTTTACTACTTTAGGTGCAACTAAAATGGGTGGTTATGTTAAAAAGAAAACTATTATACCTTTTGCTAATTGGTTGTTTTGGTTGTTCAAAAACAATCGATAAAGGTGTTTCGCTTCAGCTTGCAAATGAGCGAAAGGAACATATATCTGACATAAAGTATAACTTACATTTTTCAATCCCAAAGCATAAATCAGAGAAGATTAAAGGGGTAGTACAACTCAATTTTAAGGTTAATAAAGCTGATGATGTGGTAATTGATTTTAAAGAGGATAGTCTTAATATTAAGGATGTAATTGTTGAAAATAAATTGGTTGAATATAGGTTTGAGAATGGACATATTATAATTCCATCGATGTATATTAAGAAAGGCAATAATGATGTTACCGTTAATTTTGTTGCTGGCGAAAGTTCTTTAAATCGGAAAAGTGAGTTTCTCTACACCTTATTAGTTCCAGATAGGGCATCAACAGCATTTCCGTGCTTCGATCAACCCGATTTAAAAGCTGTTTATAATCTTACGCTCGATATTCCTAAGGAATGGAAAGCTGTTACGAATGGAGCGTTAATTCAACAAACTGAAGAAGATTCAACTAAAACCTTGGTATTTGGCTCTACAGAGCCAATTAGCACTTATCTTTTTGCTTTTGTAGTAGGTAAATTTGATAGCATTAGCAGGAAAGAAAATGGTAGAAAGATTGTACTATACCATCGCGAGAATGATAGCTTAAAAGTGAAACGAAATCTTGATGCAATATTTTCATCACACTTCTATTCGTTAAATTGGCTAAAGGAATATACTGGAATTGATTATCCATTTGGTAAGCTTGATATTATCTTAATTCCCGATTTTCAATATAGCGGAATGGAGCACCCTGGTGCTATATACTACCGCGACTCGCAGCTGTTTTTAGATGAAAAACCTTCTGTAAATCAAAAGCTGCGAGCGTCAAATCTTATTGCTCATGAGGTTTCGCACCAGTGGTTTGGCGATTTGGTTACCATGCGTTGGTTCAGCGATGTATGGTTAAAGGAGGTGTTTGCTGGCTTTATGGCCGACAAGATTGTGAACCCACAATTCACTGATATAAACCATAACCTCAGATTTTTTCTATCACATTATCCAAGAGCTTATTCGGTTGACAGAACTGATGGAGCAAATCCGATTCGCCAAAATCTTGATAACCTTTTATTTGCAGGATCTTTATATGGTGATATAATTTACCATAAGGCGCCAGTAATGATGATGCAACTCGAAATGCTTATGGGAGAAGAACCTTTTAGAAATGGTCTAAGGCAATATCTCAATACCTATAGAATGGGCAACGCTGATTGGGAGGATCTTATTGCAATTCTCGATCCATTAACAGAAGAGAATCTTGAATCGTGGAGTAATGCTTGGGTAAATCTGCCCGGAATGCCTAATATTCACTCATCAGTTAAAGTGGAGTCTGATGGAACGATTAGCGATTATTTGCTTGTTCAATCAAAAGAAATAAAATCGCCCACTATGGGAATGAATTTTTCTATAAAACAATTGGGTGATAATGCAGATAGGAGCATTAGCTGCTCCATGGTTAATGATTCATTAACTGTTAAGACATTAAAGAATAATGTGTTTAACAGATATATTCTCCCAAATTCCGATGGAAGAGGCTATGGGGCCTTTTATCCCGATTCGACTTCGATAAATTTTTTGATGAATTCTAACACAATTCTAAATGATGATATTAGTCGTGCCTCATGGTTTGTAACAATGAATGAACTTTTTCTAAATGGTGTGATTGATGCTGAAAAGTATTACGATATAATCATTGCAAATCTATCAAGGGAGAAAGAACCTCAAATTAGACAGTATTTATTAGAACTTTTGGAGCAGGTTTGGTGGAAGATTTTTAATGATAGCCAACGAAACGCTAGAAGCGTTGAACTAGAAAGGGGCATGTTTAATTTACTTAATTCAACATGGATTAAAGATGATGAGCGAAAACCAATTTATAATTCATACATACGAATTGCATCAACTTTAGAGGCTCAAAAAGTAATGTATGCGATTTGGTGCAATGAAAAGAAGATTAATGGGATTAAAATTGATGAATCAGATTACATGGTATTAGCCTACGAACTAGCTGCCAGAGGCTTTGGTAATACAGATAGTATTCTTACAGCTCAGGAGTTGAGAATAAAAAATACAGATCGTAAAGCAAAATTCAAGTTTATTCGAAGAGCGGTTGCTGTAGATGTTGTGACTCGCGATACATTTTTTAATAACCTTTCAGATGCTAAAAATCGTCGGCCAGAGGCTTGGGTTACCGAGGCTTTACGTTATCTAAATCATCCATTAAGAAGCGATGTGTCCATTAAATACCTTAAACCGTCGCTAGATCTTTTGCCTGAGATTCAGAAAACAGGGGATATCTTTTTCCCGAAATCGTGGTTAGATGCGACTCTTTGGGGTTATAGTTCGGTTGAGTCGTATAAAATTGTTGAAACATGGCTGATGGAGAATCAAAATTTACCCAAAACACTTAAAGATAAAGTGCTGCAATCTGCTGATTTGCTGAAAAGGAAAATAAAGATAATTCGCGATGAGAAATAGCTTAATTATAATTAGTTGCCTGTCTTACTAAATGTAGACTATAATTTATGATAAATTAAACTTTTTCACGTTGTATTTTGGAATCAATTTTTTTCCTTACATTCGATTGAATAATATTTGTGCTGGTATGGGAGTTTTTACGCGATTTCTTGTTATAACATGTATTTTAATATCTGTTCAATGTTTTTCGCAAACGGACGATATTTTTATCCCTATAAATATTCAAAAGGCGATTGAAAAAAAAACGAGATCTGTTGATGGTAAACCAGGCATACTATACTGGCAAAATAGAGCAGATTACAAGATTGATGTAAGGTTGAACCCAGAAAACCTTTTAATATCTGGATCTGAAATAATTACTTATACAAATAATAGCCCCGATACTCTTAAACACTTAATTTTCCATCTTTTCCCAAACATGTATAAAAAGGGAAATATGCGCGATGCCGATATTGAACCCACTGATGAGTCGGAGGGAGTCTCTATCGACAAAGTCTCTATTAATGGTTTTGAATTAAGTGATCAGGAAATGATTGATTTGCTTTACACCGAGCATACTTTAATGCGATTAAAACTTAAACGAAAATTATTACCCGATAAACAAATATCTATCAATATTCATTGGCATTATACGCTTAATAGAACATCACATATTAGAACGGGAGCAGTTGATTCAACTAGTTTTTTTGTAGCCTATTTTTTCCCTCGTATTGCTGTTTATGATGATATTGATGGTTGGAACTATTATAAGTACACAAATGGGCAAGAGTTTTACAATGATTTTGGCAATTTTGATGTTTCCGTCACAATGCCTAAAAACTATATTGTATGGGCAACCGGAGTACTCTCAAATCCCGAAGAGGTTTTATCTCATAAATATCTGAGTAGGTATAAAGCTGCTTACCAATCGAATGTAGTGATGAAGNNGGTAATTGACGCTAATGATTTAGTTAGCCCAGATTTTACTGTGTCAACCGAAAATAGTACTTGGCGATTTAACGCTGAAAATGTTACCGATTTTGCATTTGGAACAAGTAACCATTATTTGTGGGATGCAACGAGTATCATAGTTGATAAAAAAACAAGAAAGAAAACTATGCTAAATGTTGCTTATAACAAGGATTCAAAGGATTTTTACAGAGTAGCAAATTATGGTCGCCAAGCCATTGAGTTAATGAGTTTCAGCTTTCCTGCCATTCCATTTCCTTTTCCAAATATTACAATTTTTAATGGATTAAGCGAAATGGAATACCCTATGATTGTTAATAATCGTTCTTACGAGGATGTTCATAGTACCATCGACCTGACAGCTCACGAAATTTTTCACTCATATTTTCCATTCTATTGTGGTTTTAATGAGGTAAAGCATGCGTGGATGGATGAAGGACTTACTACTTTATCTA
>DQHR01000015.1 GCA_003531155.1 Bacteroidales bacterium
AATTCGAACACCTTATCAAAATTATCAATAATTTTGATAAGGTGTTCGAATTGGATGAAGTCGGAGAAGGCCAATACAGAGTTTGGATTGGAGCAGAAGACTTACAATCAGGAAATTCCTATCAAGTAAAAATTATAACGCCAAGTGGTATTGAGATTGTCTCCGATATGGATAAAATGCCTGAATGCCCTGCAGTTGATTCAATATATTATTCTAGAAAAGATCTTCCAAGCAACATTCCATATAAACCAATACAAGCAATCCAATTCTATTTAGACTTTGATGGTGGAAATTCTGATTGTCGCTACTATAGGTGGGAATTAACTGAAACGTGGGAAAACCGTGCTTCATATGCGAATACACTATATTGGACGGGAAGCCAAATAATTGAAATTAAACCAGCTGACTTTTCAAAATTTTATTGTTGGAATACTAAAAAAATAAAAGATATCTATACTCTTTCAACAGTTAACCTCTCTCACAACAAATATAAAATGTTAAAACTTCACATAGTTGATGACCAATCAGAAAGGTTAACCTATTGCTATAGCCTTTTAATTGACCAATATGCTCTTAGTGAAACCGCCTATAATTACTGGAACAATTTAAGAATAGCTAGTCACAGACAGGGAGGGTTATATGATACTCAACCACTTAGAATTAAGGGGAATTTAAAATCAACAACAAATCCCGAAATTGAAATTCTAGGCTTTTTTAATGCTTCGGCGGTAAAATCAAAAAGAATCTTTGTTCAAAATGTTGAGAATTTTACAGTTTTTTATCCAGATTGTGAGCCTCGCATGCCTGGGATTGGTGAATTCAATCAGGGAACTCCTCCTAAGTACTTAGTATATGCTGAAGGAGCCATTAAAGTTGTTCAATCTCATTGTGTTGAATGCACTTTACTAGGAGGTTCAACAATAAAACCTGATTTTTGGCCTTACTGATATGAAAAATATTGTGTTAAAATTCGTACTTATTTCTATCCTACTACCTTGTGGATATTTTTATATTAAAGGTCAGGAGAACAACTCAAACATTGATTCTGAGAATGTCAGTCTTTTCACTGATAGAACCTTATATATTTCTGGAGAAAGAATTCAATTCGCAGCCTATTTGTTCTTAAAAAACAATAATAACCTTTCAAATCCTAATGACAATATAGATACAGAGGAATGGAGGAATGGTTTAAAAAACCAAAACCTGAGTAAGATCCTTAATATTGAACTAATTACTCCAGATGGTGTAAAAATATCAGAAGGTAAATATTTTGTTGATAACTCCTTTTGTTCTGGATATTTAAAAATTCCTGACGAAGTTGAAACCGGACCGTATTATATAAGAGCATATACAAAATTCATGCGTAATAATGGACCTAGCTCTTATTGTTACCTATATTTAAAAATCATTAATCCAATAAAATCGGACGTTTTAAAATATACATACACAAAAAGAGATACTATAGGAACCCAAATTATTGCTCCTTTTTCATTGAATAAAGAAATATATTCAACTCGAGAACAAGTTGTTATCCCATTAAAAGATCTGAACTTCCCAGATAGTAGATTACTGAAAGGAATGAACCTAACCGTAATACCTGAATCTACTTTTATCAGTAAAACGAATATCGAACCATTGGCTGAGAATAATCAAAGTGATAAGCTTTTTTATCCTGAATCATCTGGTTTGTCTCTGACAGGTCAATTGAAAGATAGCAAAACAGAAAAACTGTTGCCTAACTATACTGTAAATCTTTCAATTCTGGGTGACTGCAAAGATTTTATGGCAGTTAAAACTGATACAACAGGTCATTTTTACTTTAAAATGCCATATCTAAAAGGGGTGAAAAATATATTTCTTTGCACAGAATCCGTTGTTGATTCAAAATCATCAATACTCATCGACAATGATTTCTGTCAAAATAAAGTTAGAATTCCAACCACAAGATTCCACCTAAGTGATTCTGAAAAAAAGGCTGCCTTAGACCTTGCTTTGAATCATCAAATTTCATCTCACTTTAATAAGATAGATTCTACTGACTCAACAAAATATAGCAATAATGCATTTTATGGGAAACCTCAAGTCGTATTAGATTTGAATAATTATATTGATTTACCAACAATTGAAGATTACATTTTTGAATTAGTTCCCATGCTTAAGGTTAAAAAGAAAAATGGGAAAAAGTTTTTTAAAATAATAAGTGTACAAGGGGAGATGAATATATATGAACCGCTTGTGTTATTAGATTTGGTAGCTATAGATGATCCTGATAAAATATTGGCCATCTCTCCACGAAAAATCTCTCGTTTCGAAATAATTTATTCTCCATATATTAAAGGAAATGTAATTTACGGTGGAATTATAAGCATCTTTTCTAAAAAAAATGATTTTGCAAATATCGATCTATCATCTTCTGGAGTATTTCTAGATTTCAATTTTTTAAAGGATAATATTCCAACTTATAAAAACAGAACGATCTCAGAAAACTTACCCGATACCAGAAACACGTTACTATGGGTTCCAAATCTAGTTAATTCAAAAACAAAAGAAATATCTTTTACTACTTCAGATACTCCTGGGAAGTATATTGTATTAATACGAGGCATAACAAATCGGGGGAAAGAGTTTGTTTTTCAGGGCTCATTTGAAGTAAAAGAGCAACAAACAAATCCTTAACTAAATTAATTGAACTTAAAACGCCAAGTAAAAATCAGCAGTTAACATCTTATATTCTTCGGTATAATCACCTTCAATAGTATGGATTGAGATAGTGCTATCAGGTAATAGCTTTTTATGAAACGAAAATTCTGTTAAAATCCTTATTACTGGTTTTTCGGGTTTAGTCTTTACAAAAAGTTTCCGATTACAGTAAAGACCATAGTTTACAGCCTCGGCAATGAAGATGTTTCCTTCGGTATAAGGGAAAATGGCACAAAAGCGACCATCTGCAACTAAATGCTTTTTCACGCCCTCAAGTAAATCGGAATTGGGAAGTTCATCTGTATGCCTTGATAATGTTCGCTCTGGAGATGGAGACTTAAGCGATTTATTAAAGTATGGCGGATTGGAAACAATCAAATCAAATTTTGAATCACATTTCGATGAAAACTCTTGTAACGGCAATGGGTCGATTCTTAGTCTGCTGCTCCAAGGTGAATTCTCAAAATTATATTTTGCCTGTAGAGCTGATGAATGATCGATTTCAACAGCATGAATAGTAGCATTATGATTTCGTTGTGCAATCATCAATGCAATCACACCCGATCCCGTACCAATATCTAAGACAGAATTAACACCTTCAGCATCAATCCATGCACCAAGCAAAACTCCATCTGTGCCAACTTTCATGGCCGCAGACTCCTGCTTAATCAAAAATTGTTTAAATCGAAAGTAGCTCTTACCCATAATTAATCTCAAAACTTCTCGTTAACACCAAGTCCAAAAAGAGCAAAGTCATATTTTACAGGATCATCTTTATCATATTCTTGCAAGTTGATGGTTAGCTCCTCAACCGCTTTCCAATCGTTCTGATTCCGATTCAACAACCCTAATACTCTTGCAACTCTACCCGAATGGGTATCTAAAGGTATCATCAATGCTGAAGTTGGAATGTTTTTCCATAAGCCAAAATCAACGCCTTCTCTTGTTGACCTGACCATCCATCGTAAAAACATATTTAGCCGTTTTGCGGCTGAGCCTTTTTCAACATTTGAAACATGTTTTAAGGTGTGTGATGAGGCATTTATCTCATCAAATTTCCTTCGATAATTATCTATGGCACCTTTTATAGTATTTTCCTTATTATAACCTTCGTTGAATACCTTTTCTAACCTACCCTTTGACCTATAAATCTGATTTAGTACCCTTATATAATGTATGCAATCGTTATCGTTAAAGGTTCGATGAACAAATCCTTTGAAACGATTTTCATCTTTTTTACTATAATTTACAACGAATTCGTAAGGCGAGTCACCAAACCGGCTCAGCAAACGGTCGATATTATAAATTATCATCTTACGATTACCCCAAGCCAAGGTTGATGCTAGTAATGCTGCAATTTCAATATCCTCTTTTTTAGAGTATCGATGGGGTATTTGAATAGGATCATTCTCTATAAACTTTGAATTTGCGTATAAACGGTATTTCTCCTCAAGAAAATCTTTTAGTTGATATTTATCGAGTTGATCACTCATTACACAAAACGGCCATCGTTCATGGTAAGCTGTAAATCTGCCATTTGAGCTAGATCGCGATCGTGAGTAACAATAACAAAAGTCTGCCCCATTTTGTCACGAAGGGTAAAGAAAAGTTTATGAAGTTCTTCTCGATTCTGAGAATCGAGATTACCTGATGGTTCATCGGCAAAAATAACCAAAGGGTTATTTATTAACGCTCTAGCAACAGCAACACGTTGCTGTTCTCCACCCGACATTTGTGCTGGTTTATGTTCAAATCGTTGAGATAATCCTAGAAAATCAAGCAATTCTTTAGCTCTTTTTTGCGCTTCGGGGAAACTAACTTTCGCTATTAAAGCAGGCATACAAACATTTTCAACAGCAGTAAACTCAGGCAAAAGGTGATGAAACTGAAAAACAAAGCCAATATTTTTATTTCTAAAACGTGCTAGCTGTTTTTCCTTTAACTTAAAAACATCTTCACCATTAATATTGAGCGTACCCGAGTCGGGTTGACCAAGAGTGCCTAATATCTGTAAAAGAGTCGTCTTCCCTGCTCCGCTGGGTCCAACAATGGCTATTACCCTTTTCTCGGGAAGTTCAACGTTAACCCCTTTTAATACGGTAAGATCACCAAATGATTTAACAATATTCTCAGCTTTTATCATCTATAACAATAATTTATAGTGTCAAAGGTATTGAAAATATCAATTTATAAACCGATGTTAGTAGCTTTGAAAAAAACAAAAATATATGAAATCATATTCAGCAAACGAGGAAAGAATCAATGTTATTTCACATGCCATTGGATTTGTATTAAGCATCATTGCTTTGATCTTCCTAGTTTCAAAGGCCTTTTCACATGGTGGAATTATGCAAATTGTTAGCTTTTCCATTTTTGGAGTTAGCCTATGTATACTCTATGCTGCATCAACCCTTTACCATAATGCCAAGGATATAGAAAAAAGAAGTCATCTAAAGATTTTTGATCATGCCTCGATATATGTCCTCATTGCGGGATCGTATACACCGTTTACATTAGTAACTCTTTATGGTAAAACAGGTTGGATAATATTTTGTATCACTTGGGGTGCCGCTATTATAGGCATTATCTTAAAACTCTTTTTTACCGGAAGATTCTCGATAGTATCAACAATAATGTACGTTATTATGGGCTGGGTCATTGTTTTTGCAGTAAAGCCGCTAATTAATAATTTGTCTTCTGACGGGTTGTTTTGGCTTTTTGCTGGAGGAGTGGCCTATACAATTGGTGCTGTATTATATACTATAAAAAGTATTCCATTCAATCATGCCATTTTTCATTTGCTTGTTTTGATTGGTAGTTTTTGCCACTTTATTTCAATTTATTTCTATGTACTGCCTTAAAAGTAAAACTATTCCTTTCTGCTAAAATGTTAAGATTGCTCTCTTTACTTTGGAAAAACAAATTCTTTTGGCAAACTTTGCTTGCAAATCAACAGAACCAAGAATTATGACATTAATAAAATCAATATCTGGCATTAGAGGCACCATTGGCGGAAATGTTTCCGAGAGCCTTACTCCTATCGATATCGTTAAGTTCTCAGCGGCATACGCCGAGTGGCTTAAAGGGCAACACCCTAACAAGAAGTGTAAAGTTGCAGTTGGACGCGATGCACGTATATCGGGAGAGATGGTTAGCAATATCGTTATTGGAACGCTCATGGGCTGCGGTGTTGATGTTATTAATCTGGGCTTGGCAACTACACCCACTGTTGAAATGGCGGTAACAGGTTTAGAGGCCGATGGCGGTTTAATTTTAACGGCAAGCCATAACCCAAGGCAATGGAATGCACTTAAACTCCTTAATAGTAAAGGCGAATTCCTTTCAGATGAACACGGTCGCAAGGTTTTAGATATTGCAGAAAAAGGAACTTTTTCTTTTCCTGAAATAGATGGCATAGGCTACTTAGTTGATGAATCCTCTTATTTAGATGAGCATATCGAGAAAATTATCAAACTCGATTTGGTTGATTGCGATGCAATTAAAAAAGCAAACTTTAAGGTTGCCATCGATTGTGTAAATTCTGTTGGCGGGATTGCTATTCCTCGATTGCTTAACGCCCTTGGCGTTAAAAATATCGTTGAATTATACACCGATCCAACTGGCGAGTTTCCACACAACCCAGAACCACTACCAGAGCATCTTCAGGACATCTCGAAAGCAATGCTTGAACACAAAGCAGATGTTGGATTTGTTGTTGATCCCGATGTTGATCGTTTAGCTATAATCAATGAAGATGGATCCATGTTTGGCGAAGAGTATACACTGGTTGCTGTTGCAGACTATGTTCTATCGATTAAAAAAGGGAATACCGTTTCAAACCTATCAAGTACAGCTGCGTTAAGAGATGTAACCCATAAGTACGGGAAAGAGTATTACGCATCGGCTGTTGGCGAGGTGAACGTTGTGACCAAGATGAAAGCCGTAAATGCAATTATTGGCGGTGAAGGAAATGGTGGTGTTATTCTACCTGAACTCCACTATGGTCGCGATTCTTTAGTAGGAGTTGCACTTTTCTTAAGCCATATGGCTAAATCAGTTAAAAAATGTTCTGAACTTCGCAAAACATATCCCAATTACTATATATCAAAAAATAAAATTGAACTTAAAGCGGGAATTAATCCCGATAATATTCTTAAAGTTATTGCAGAGGAAAACAAAAATTTGCCTATAAACCAAGAGGATGGTTTAAGAATAGACTTTGAAGATGGCTGGGTTCACATGCGCAAATCCAATACTGAACCGATCATTAGGATATATGCTGAAAGCAAAGATCAATCAAAAGCTGATGATTTGGCAAAGAAAATGATTGAAAGAATAAAGAGCATTTAGCAACAGTCTCCAAAACAATATTTTACAAAATTTAACGTATTATTAGCTTAATGCGAATTAAACAATATTTACTTTTATGTATCAAAGTTCCAACAAAGAAACCTAACCTATTTTAATGCAAAATGAAACGAAAAATTATTATTGGCATTTCAGCATTTGCTGTATTAATCATTCTTTATCTAATATTTGGTTCAAGTGATAAAAATAAAAACGCGCCACAATTTACAAAAACTACAACAGGTTTATTCGAAGTTGTTGTTACCGTAACGGGTGAGCTAAAAGCTCAAAATTCTGAAGATATTGAGGCCCCATCCGAACTAAGGGGGCGTACTTTCAGAATCTCTGATGTAAAAATTCAGGATTTAATCCCAGAAGGAACTGTAGTTGATTCAGGAGCATATGTTGCAACCCTTGATAGATCCGCTTTAAGCAATAGACTTAAAGAGATTGAGGACGAATTGGAAAAAAGTCAACAAGCTTACCTTAAAACACAACTCGATACCACGCTGACTCTCCGCGAACTAAGGAATTCATTGGTTAACCTTAAGTTTGACATGGAAGAAAAGCAGATTGTAGTTGACCAGTCAAAATTTGAGCCCCCTGCCACACAACGTCAAGCTCAAATCAACCTCGACAAATCCGACAGAGCCTATAATCAAGCAATGTATAACTACAACCTAAAGAAAGATCAGGCTGAAGCTTCGATGAAAGAGGTGCGCATCAATCTCGATAAACAAAAGCGTGAAAAACAGGACATGCTAGATGTGCTAAGCAAATTTGTTATCCGCGCTCCAAAACCAGGAATGGTAATCTACTACCGCGAATGGGGTGGACAAAAACGTAAAGTCGGCTCAACTGTTAGCCCATGGGATTTAACCGTAGCTACGCTTCCTGACCTCTCAGTTATGAACTCGAAAACATATGTTAATGAGATTGATGTTAGCAAGGTGAAAAAGGGTCAAAAGGTTCGCGTTGGTGTTGATGCTTTCCCTGAAAAGAAATATAATGGTGAAGTTTTTGAAGTTGCCAATATAGGTGAACAACTTCCAAATACTGACGCAAAAGTGTTTGAAGTTGCCATCAGAGTTGAAGGGTTTGACCCAATATTACGCCCATCGATGACTACAAGTAATCAAATTATTACCAACACTTATGACAGCGTAATGTACCTACCTCTTGAAGCAATTCACGCTGAGGACAGCTTAAGTTTTGTATACACTAAAAAAGGTAAAAAACAGATTGTTGTAACCGGTGAAATGAACGAAAACTGTATTATCATCGAAAAAGGATTAAAACAAGATGAAGAGGTTTACCTCTCGGTACCTGAAAAACCTGAGTCATTTGAACGAATCGGTGAAGATCTTATTCCAATTATTAAAGAAAAGATTAGAACAAAAAAATTGGAGGAAGAAAAACTTAAGAAACAACAAACCGAGGAGATGAACCCAAGAAATGCAAATTTTGGCAAAATGAAACTTGGTAAAGGTGATGCCAAAGTGATAACAACACCTGCTGCTCCTAAAAAACCATAACAAGAGCAATTAATCTGAATACAATACAGTAATATAAAATAAAAATGAATAAGCATGTATAAAAGATATGTGCACGATATAAACATTGCCATAGAATCGATTTTAGCAAATAAACTAAAATCAATACTGACCGCGCTTGGAATAATTTTTGGCGTTGCTGCTGTTATCAGCATGTTAGCTATTGGCAAAGGAGCACAGCAAGAAATTCTTGACCAAATAAAAATGGTAGGAGTAAATAATATCCTTATTAACCCTATTTTCGAAGAACCTGATGAGCAACAGTCGCAGGATGAGAGCGGAAATAAGCAGAAACGAAAATTCTCGCCTGGATTAACCCTTTCAGATGTTGATGCAATTAAGAGTATTATCCCTTCCGTTTCGAGGATTAGCGCTGAAATAAGCCTAAATTCATTTGTTCAATACGAAGGAGTGAGGATGCCTGCAAAGATTATGGGTGTTTCAAACGACTATTTCGAACTCTATAACCTCCCCCTAGAAAATGGAACATTTTTTAACGACTAACAAGAAGAGCACGGCATAACCGTATGTGTAATTGGAGGCAATATCAAAGCAAAATTTTTTAGTAAGGTGGATCCTATTGGTCAATACATCAAGTTTGGGCGAGTTTGGCTTAAGGTAATTGGAGTATTAAAGAAATCAGATTTAACAGTAAGTGGGATGCAAAATGCAGGAGTTAACGTTTATAACGATAATGTTTACTTACCAGCAAAAAGCATGCTTTTACGTTATCAGAATAGAGCATTAGTAAATTCCAAGAAATTCTCAGAAGGTGGAATAATCGCTGGAGGTGGGTTCTTTATCAGTTTCGGAGGTAGCACTCAATCTCAAGCACCAAAAAACTACCATCAACTCGATAGAGTAATTGTTCAAGTTAACGAAACTGCCGACATAAATTCAACTACCGAAATTCTTAGCCGAATGATGCTTCGTAGACATTCAGAGGTTAAAGATTTTGAAATAACCGTTCCCGAACTTCTTCTTAAGCAACAAGAAAGGACTAAAGATATTTTTAATATTGTTCTTGGGGCAATTGCAAGTATCTCTTTAATTGTAGGTGGTATTGGTATTATGAATATTATGTTTGCCTCAGTAATGGAACGCATTAAGGAGATTGGTACTCGAATGGCTATTGGAGCCAAAAAGGCTGATATCATTGCTCAATTCCTATCCGAAGCAGTGTTAATAAGCGTAACGGGAGGATTTATTGGAATCATCCTTGGCATTATACTTACAAAACTAATAACACATTTTGCAGGAATCCTGACAATCATAAGCCCGTTATCAGTACTTGTGGCATTTGGTGTATCCGCAGCTGTTGGTGTAATTTTTGGACTATCACCAGCAAAACGTGCTGCCGATAGAGATCCTATTGAATCGTTACGTTACGAATAAAATATTTTATAAATGATGAAAAAGGCAATATTAAGTATATCAGTAGTTATTTTTTTAGCAACATCAGCTTTTGCTCAGAAACCCATAAATAGGCTGACTCTAGATGAAGTAATACAACTTGCGAAGGATCAATCACCACAAGCCATCCTAGCAAAGCATAGGTTTAGAGCATCTTACTGGCAATACAGAACTTATAAGGCTGAATATTTGCCAAGTATCAGGATGACAACATCACCCCTTAGCTATAATAGATCACTCACATCAAGATTAAATGAAAATGGTTCATACCAAAATATTGAGGTGAATCAAAATAATTCAAACTTGTCATTCGAATTGAGCCAGAATATTGGCTTAACTGGAGGTAGGTTATTCGTTAATACATCATTGGATAGGAGCGATGATTTTAAAAACGATTCAGTTTACTATAAATCAGTTCCTTACCAAATTGGTTTCATACAGCCTATTACAGGGTACAATGAATTGAGATGGAATAAAAAAATTGAGCCTATTAGATATGAAGAGGCAAAACGGAATTATCTCCAATCTGTTGAAAATATATCGATGGATGCTTCTCGCCTATTTTTTGATTTAATACTTGCTCAACAAAACCTAAAAACCGCTAAACTGAACTATGCCAATTCTGACACTCTGTACAAGATTGCAAAGGGTAGATATAACATAGGAACCATTGCTGAGAACGAGTTGCTTCAAATGCAACTTAGCTTTTTAAACTCAGGTAGCGATGTTAGCGATGCAGAGGTTGATCTTCAATTAAAGAAGTCTAAAATTAAGTCATACCTAGGGCTAAATGATGAATATGATTTGGAACTGATTATTCCAACAGAAACACCTCAAACTAATGTTATTTATGATGAAGTGCTGAATTTAGCAAAAACCAATACACCTAAAGCTTTAGAATTCACAAGACAACTGATTGAAGCCGATAGAGACGTAGCAAAAGCACGTTCTGAAAGGGGCTTTAACGCGGATTTAAAAGTTAATTATGGTATTAATAGAGATGCTGAGCTACTTCAAAATACATACAAAAACTACAACGACCTACAAACCATAAATGTTACCCTCTCTATCCCGATTCTCGATTGGGGATTAGGTAAGGGTAAGGTTAAAATGGCTAAATCAAATCGCGAGGTGATTAAAGCAACTGTAGATCAAGCAATGATTGATTTTGAACAAGATATTTTTTTAAAGGTAATGCAGTTTAACCGTCAGGACGATCAGGTTGCCTTATCGGCAAAATCTGATACTATAGCCCAGATGCGCTATAATGTAACAAAAGAACGATTTCTGATTGGCAAAATTGACGTTCTTGACCTAAATGTGGCTCAAACAGAACGAGATGCGGCTAAACAAAGATTTATCAATACGCTAAGTAACTTTTGGCAGTTCTACTACAATATGCGGAGATTAACACTTTACGATTTCGATAAGAAGAAACCATTGGAAATGGATTTTGAGCTGCTTCTAAAATAGTTGTTCTAGCATAAAAATCATTAGAGAGCTTAGAGTTAAATATGTAAACTCTAAGCTCTCTAAGTTTTTAGCCCGGTAAGAACTATAAATCTATAATCTTATTTTTCAAAGCATACTTTACAAGATCAACGGTTGTAGTAAGTTCGAGCTTCTGCATGATATGGTTTTTATGAGATTCAACGGTACGAACGCTTATAAACAGTTTGTCAGCAATCAGCTGATTTGAGTAACCTTCGGCCACAAAACGTAGTATCTCCAACTCCCTGTTGGTTAACTTCTCGTCGTGCAGCGAATCGAACCTTTCAGGATCCTTAACCTGCTTTAAATAGCTCTTTAATATGATGTTTGAGACATCTTTACTGAAATACTCGTTCCCTTTATATACTTCACGAATTGCCTCCAAAAGTTCATCGCGGGTAATATTCTTGGGCAAATAACCCTTTGCACCTGCTTTGATAGCATTAAAAATGAACTCCTGGTTTGTGTACATTGATAACATAATAATCTTTATAGACGAGTACTGGCTAGTTACAATTCTTGTTAACTCAATACCAGATATTTCAGGAAGTGAAATATCAACAATCATCACATCGGGAGTCAAAACATCAGGTCTTACAATTTTTAACCTTTCAATAATG
>DQHR01000150.1 GCA_003531155.1 Bacteroidales bacterium
ACATTAATAATAATTGACATGAAAACTATTAAACAAATATTAGTGATATCCTTTATTCTCACTGGTCTCTTTGTATGTCCAGTAATTGCTCAGGAAGAACGAGAGCAGAGTCGTTTACATAGGATAAATGGAGATGATGAGAACGATGACGATGATGTTAACTTATCTCCAATTCAGTATAAAGTACCTGTAAATGGTGCTCAAATTAAGAAGGTTGTAATTAAAGATCTTTTAGGCGAAATTAGAATTGTTGGTAGTCAAAATAACGATATTGTTATTGAGGCTAAGGAACTTAGAGGAACACCTAAAAGAGCAAAAGGTCTAAAACCTCTTTATGGGAGCGGTTGTATGGATAACACGGGAGCAGGTGTTGCCGCAAACGAATCGAGCGGTATACTAACTATTTGCGGTGCATCAAAAGGAAGTGAGGATGCGAAGTATGTTTTTACGATACCAAAAGGAATTTCCATAAGTATCGATTATAATTCTCCTTTCGCCAATGAGGATATTGAGATAAAGGATATGGAAGGTGAAGTTGAAGCATCAACGTTAAATGCAAGTATCAAATGCTCAAACGTTACAGGTCCTCTGGTTTTAAATAGTATTAGTGGTAACGTTGATATTAATATTTCAAAGTTAAATCAGAATAGCCCTACTTCAATATCGTTGATTAGTGGTGATTTAGATATTACTTTACCCGTTACATCCAATGCAAACCTCGAGAGGAGTTCGCTCTCAGGCGGAGTATATACCGATTTTGAGATTAAAACTGACTCAAAAGAGCGAAATCTAAAACGTATTGGAGGTAATAAAATTGAAACAAAGTTGAATGGAGGAGGTGTTGAATTAAATCTAAGTTCTACCAGCGGGAATATTTATTTACGGAAGAAGTGATAAACCTTATATTCCTTATACAACAAAACAATTACACAGCTATTTAAAATTGTTAAAAATAATAACCATGAAAAGGTATATAATAGGATTTTTAATATTGATGATTGCTTTAACTGTGAATGCTCAAAGGGTTGTCGAAAAACAAATTAGCGTTAAGCCATCAGCAAGCCTTGATCTTAAACTCGATTTTGCCGATACAATACAAATAAAGCAGTCGAAAGATAACACATTAAGGATTATAGCCACAGTAAGTATAAACGATAATCAGAATAACGACAAATACGAGTTAATAACTAGCGAGGGCAGCGATTTTATTAAAGTCAAGGCTAAGATCCACGATATGGAATCGATTCGGGTTCCATGCAAAAACCGTAAAGGCTCAAGGTCTGAATATCGAAACGGGGAGTGCCTTACTATGGATATTAACTACATAATTGAAATACCTGCTATTGCTGACTTTCATATCGAAACTATAAGTGGTGATATAATCGTTGATAATGCGCAAAGTGCTATGAGCATTGAATCAATTAGCGGGTTTATAGATATGAGCATTCCTGCCAAATCAAATTTTGATCTAAAAATTAAAACGATTACAGGAGGAATTTATACAAATCATGAATTCAGTACAAATATTGATAATTTTAAAGGTGGTCCAGGAGGTACTGATGGATGGTTTAAACTTGGAGTAGGAGGGAATAGGGTTAAATTATCTACTATTAGCGGTGATATTTTTTTAAGAAAGATTTAGGTTAAGTACCCTTCTCCAAAACCCATTAAGCCTGTCAGGTTCTTAACTTGACAGGCTTTGGTATTTTATATTGTTTATTTGAGATAAGGCTTATTTTAATTCAGAGTTTGCAGTAAATGGTTTAAGCCTTGGTATCCACCTAGGAACATTCTTTTTGTATTCACGATATTCGTCTCCGAATTTTTTCTCCAAATTCGGTTCTTCATATATTACAAAATAGATATTGTTTATTAGGAAGAAAACCGCTGCCCATACTAGTATTTTTATTGATAAAATTACAATTGATTCTCCTATTAGCACCGTCATTACTCCCATAATCATTGGATTTCTAACATATCCATGCATCCCACTAATAATTAATTTTCTTGTAGGGTTCCATGGAGCTAAGGTTCCTTTGCCAATTCTTATAAATGTTGATATTGTTACAATCATTGCATACAATCCTATGAGAATAATTGAAAAGCCTATTATTAAAGCAAAAGAGCTTTTTATAGAAATGTTTTTCTCAATTCCTAAAGGAATTATAATTAGAACAGTTATTGGTAGTATAAATGAAATCAATTGTTTAATTATATTTTTCATATATTAAAATCAAACTTGTTGAACCATTTACTCCAATTAATTATAGCCATTGTTATTCTATAAGTGCTAACTCTTTAAGTTTATCAATTATTTTCATATGCAATCTAATCAAACTCTCTATTGTCGATTTGTCTTCAATCGTTCTACTTATAACGGAAATCAAATTAGAAGTTCTTTTTTTTAAACCTGTAGTATAGGATAATGAGTAAATATTGAATTTTATAAAATCATTAATTATTTCTTGTGTTAATAATTTCTTTGTTATTTCTGAATTACGACTTCTAATTATATATTTATTATCAAACAACTCATTTCCCAATTCAACTTCTTTCCTCCCAAATCGTTTCATTATATTCTCAACGATGTCTTCGTAATTAATTATTAACTCATAATCAATTCCACTATTGAAAGTGATTTCAAACTTTAATGGCCTCGTATCAGATTCAGATAACTTAATCTCCCAATTTTTATAAGGGATATTAATTTTAAGAATTTCTAATACATTTCCTGAAGTGTGGCTGATTATAAATTTTCCATTAAACTCATTACTAACATCTTGCCATAATTCACGTTTTAGACTAATATCTATAAACCCTTTAGTCTGGGTCACGAATACCTGTTTTAAATAATCGTCATTTTTCTCTTCTTTCATTTGTTTTAAATGCTGTTAACTCATTTATAAGTGTGCCAAAAGCTGTGTTATGCATCTTTTCTGTTGCTTAATATTCAAAGATAATGATTTTTGTATATCAATGAGTTGTGCTAAAATTTGCGTTTAAACCTAATAAAAAAGCCCCCACTGTGCGTGGAGGCTTTAAGTTGTGAGTGGTTTTAAACTATTCAACGATTGTAACCCAGTTGTGTTTATCTTCAATTTCACCATACTGAATTCCCACAAGGGTTTCGTATAGTTTGGTTGATTTAGGTCCGGGTTTTCCATCTTTACAAAATCTGTAAACTTTCCCAGTTTCTAAATCAGTTATTTCGCCAATTGGTGAAATAATTGCAGCAGTGCCGCATGCTCCTGCTTCATCGAAAGATTCAAGTTCATCAACAGCTACAGGTCTGCGTTCAACGTTCATTCCTAAGTCCTCGGCTAACTTAGTAATGCTCATGTTTGTTATCGATGCAAGAATTGAGTCGGATTTAGGGGTAATATATGAGTTGCCTTTAATAGCAAAGAAGTTGGCTGCACCAATCTCGTCGATATATTTTTTCTCCTTTGTATCGAGGTACATTGGAGAGCTAAAACCTGCACCATGCGATTTCATTACCCCTCGTAAACTTGCAGCGTAATTTCCTCCAACTTTGAAGGTACCTGTTCCCAGAGGTGCTGCACGATCGCTATCTCTTATAATGGCAATCTTAACTGGGTTGAAACCTTCTTTAAAGTAAGGGCCAACAGGCGTAACAAAAATAATTAGGGTATACTCTTTTGCTGGTCTTACTCCAACTTCGGCTCCAGAACCAAAAAGCAATGGACGAATATACAGTGATGCACCAGTACCAAAAGGCGGAACAAACTTCTCATTTAGTTTAATAACCTTTAATACAGCTTCGTGAAAAAGTTCCATAGGAACTTGAGCCATAAGAACACCCTCAGCCGATCGGATTAATCGTTTTGCATTCTCGTCCCACCTAAATAAACGTATTTTACCATCTTTACCTCTATAGGCTTTCATTCCTTCAAAAGCTTCCTGTCCATAGTGGAGGCCAGTAGCAGCCATATGTACTGAAATATATTCTGAATCAGAAACCTCAATGTTTCCCCATTTACCATCTTTATAAACGCATCGTACGTTATAGTCGGTTTTTATGTAACCAAATGGTAAGTTCTTCCAATCAAGCTGTTGCATGATGACCATGTATTAAAGGTTAATACTATAATTCGACTTACAAATTTAGAGTTTAACTGGCAATAATCTGTTGTTTTTTAGATATTTTTTACCGAAAAAGTTTAAAATTGTAACTTAAAATTGTTTCAATTTGATAAATTGTTACAAAACAAGTGGTTTGGGAGAGCAATTAGAAGAAGAGCCTAAGAAGTGCAGAGTAATCGTTTAGTCTACTGTCTTAAATGTGCCTTTAAGGCAAAAAAAAGTGGGTAAGCTACTTATATCGCACCGCTACAACTACTTACCCTTGCTACCTTCCGGTCCTGGGGGGGTTCAGCAGGAGCTGGTCGTATAAGACTTACCCGGCGCAAAAGTAGTAACTTTATAAAAGTTCGCAAACATATGGAGGTTTTTTTTAAACATTTTCTAATATCTTTGTTTAAACCTTAAAAAATAATATGCTATGGAAAACAATCAAAAACAATCTACTTTTCAGGGAGTATTAACTTGGGGATTAATTACTGGTATTGCTAGTATCGTTTATACATTCATTTTATACTTTGCTGGTTTAATGCAAAATAAACCAATACAATACGCTGGAATAATTATAACAATTGTTTGCTTATACCTTGGAATAAAAGCCGTTAGGGATCAATACCTTGGAGGAGTTATTTCATACGGTAAATCATTGGGAACAGGTGTTTTGATTAGTTTATTTTCCACAATCGTTTCTTTGATTTTTTTGACTATTCTTTATACCGTTATCGACCAAGGGCTGATAGATCTTGCACTTCAGGATTCAATAGAAAAGATGACTGAAAGAGGTATGTCTTCTGATCAGATTGAGCAAGGAATGGCAATGGCTCGTAGGTTTTTTATACCTAGCCTACTAATTGGAGGATTGTTTTTTGGTACATTTTTAGGATTTCTTATCTCGTTAGTTTTGTCTGCTTTCTTGAAAAAAGAAGAAAACCTACTGGTGAACCCAAATGCTTAACATGCTTGCAAAAACAAAGAAGTTTTAGTTGACTCACATATCTTCTTATAAGAAAGCGGCAATAAAATGCCGCTTTTTTGCTTTTAATGTATAATGGATTGGTTAAACGAAAACGATCTTTTAATATCAAAATCCTTTTATAAGATTTTTCTAATATCTTTGCTGAAACCTTAAAAATTGTAAAACAAATGGAATCAAAAAGTAATCCAATGTATAAGAGCGCAATGACGTCGGGTTTATTCCTTGGTATTGCTCTTGTAGTATTTAGCTTAATTATTTATATGATGGGTGTTGTTAAACCTCCATTCTGGGTTTCACTAGTTCAGTATTTAATTATTATTGGAGGTATTGTTTATGGGACAAAGAAATTTAGGGATGAGGATTTAGGAGGGGAAATATCATATTCTAAGGCACTTGGCTTTGGTATTCTAATATGCATTTTTGCGTCAGTCATCAGCGGTATTTATACAGTTCTCTTAATGACAGTTATTGACCCAGAATTTGTGAATAAAATGATGGCGGTACTTGAAGAGGAATATGTAAAGGCTGGTTTAAGCGAAGAGCAGATTGACGCAGCGATGAAAATGGTCTCTAAAATGCAATCGCCTATTATTATGGCAGTAACAAATGTTATTGGATTTGCTTTTATGGGAACAATTTTCTCATTAATAACATCAGCTTTTATAAAAAAGGAGAAACCAATTTTCGAAACACCATCAGAACCAAAAACCGAGTAGTTAATGGATATATCAGTTGTAGTACCGCTTTTAAATGAGGAGGAGTCGTTACCCGAATTAATTGCTTGGATTGATAGGGTAATGTCTGAGAACAAGTTTTCGTACGAGGTTATACTAATCGACGATGGGAGTTCAGATGGCAGCTGGGGCATTATTGAGGCGATGACTCAAGCGAATCCGTGTATCAGAGGTATTAAATTCCGTAGAAACTACGGAAAATCTGCTGCGCTTTATGTTGGTTTTGCTGCAGCCAAAGGCGACGTAGTTATTACCATGGATGCAGATTTACAGGATAGCCCTGATGAAATTCCCGAACTTTTTAGGATGATTAAGGAGGATAAGTACGATTTAGTTTCGGGATGGAAGAAAAAACGTCACGATCCTGTTCTTACAAAAAATCTTCCCAGTAAGTTCTACAACTGGACTGTTCGTAGAATCAGCGGTATTAAACTGCACGACATGAATTGTGGTATCAAAGCGTATCGTAGTAATGTTATAAAAAGCATCGAGATATATGGAGAAATGCACCGTTATATACCTGTTTTAGCCAAATGGGCAGGATACAAAAAGATTGGCGAAAAAATTGTGCAACACCAAGAGCGTAAATATGGTGTAACAAAGTTCGGATTTGAACGTTTTATCCGTGGCCCGCTCGATTTACTTTCCGTTACTTTTATTACCCGTTTTGGAAAAAAACCAATGCATTTTTTTGGAATGCTTGGTACCCTCATGTTCTTATCAGGAGGTATTATTACTGTATGGATGATTGTTGGTAAGCTGATAGCACAATTTAATCATTTGAAGTATCGTGCTGTAACCGATCAACCTCTATTCTATATTGCATTAGTACTTGTAATTATTGGTGTTCAGCTATTCTTAGCAGGATTCCTTGGTGAATTAGTATCAAGGAGTTCATCTGATAGAAACCATTATTTAATTGATAAAGAGATAGGTAAATAGAAATTTTTAATATAATTCAGAAAGCCATCCACAAAATTGGGTGGCTTTTTGTATATTTATAAAATTCAAAACTGGAAAAAATAAAATTGTTGATAATGTTTGGTTTAACAATAATCTATTATTCTCTGATTCGAATCTCCAATCAACTTCAAGGCATCTCAAGAAGCCTATCGTTTTGTGATGGATAGGTATTTATTGAATTGATTACGTGTTTGTTGATGATTTTTAGAAGATGATTTTCATTTTTGGTGTGGACAATCATTTTTTTTGGTGATGTAAATTATAATGCTTGTTTTCAGTCCGATAAAAATTAAACGTATGTTTGAATTGTAAATAAATCATAAAAATATGGCTAAGCTTATCAAACTAAAATTGGGTGTTAGATTAAATATAATTGTTGCTGTGATTGCAACAGTTATAATAACAACACTAGGAGTTACCACTTTTTATGTTCAAAAAGAGCAAACTCTTGCCGAGGTCGATGATAGGATGATGCAACAAGGTTCAGATTTGGCCGAAATTGTACGTCAACAGTTAAAGCAGAAGCAAGCATTTATAACAACAGCCATTAATTCGGCATCGATGATGTTAAAAAATGTTGGAAATCTCACAAAAGGTTACGGAAGCATTACTTTCAATGCCAAAAATCAAGTTACAGAAGATGTTACTACTATTGAGGTAGAACCTTGGATTATTGATAATACTCAAATTCAGAACAGCACAATTTTAGTTGATAGAATTCAAACAATAACTGGAGCGAAAGCGACAATCTTTCAAAAAACATCGGTTGGGTATCTTCGAATTTCAACAAATGTAACTAATAGTGCAGGCGAAAGAGCAGTTGGTACTTATATTCCAATGGATTCCCCGGTTGTTAGGGCTATTGAAAGCGGTCAGTCGTATACAGGTCGCGCTTTTGTTATTGATGATTATTTTTTGGCCGCATATGAACCAATTCGACTTAATGGAGCAGTTGTAGGTATGCTTTTCGTTGGAGTTCCGGAGAAAGATATGGGTGATCTTAAAACATATTTTAGTAATAAAAAATACTATAAGAGCGGATACCCATTTATTATCGATAAAACAGGTAAGTTTATAATACATCCCAATCAGGTTGGTGAGAACGCTGCCGATAAGCAATTTTTTAAGAGAATGATTGCTGCAAACAATAATTCCGGCAGGGTTTCATATCTGTGGCCTGAAGACTCATCGGGAAAGGAGAAGGTACTGTACTATACTTATTTGAACGAAATCGAGTCATATGTTTGCTCCTCAATTTACGTAGATGATATTCTCGTTAATGTGCATAAAATAAGGTTCATGATTATGTCGGGTGTTGTAATTGCTTTGCTGGTTTTTATTATCATTTTAACCATTTTTAGTCGTTCAATTACACGGCCTATTCTCCAGAGTGTTGGGTTTGCAAACGAAATTGCTAATGGCAATTTAAAAACATCATTGGAAATGTCGAGACAGGATGAAATTGGGGACTTGGTTAGCGCGCTAAACCATATGCTGCTTAATGTTAAAAGAGTTGTTGAGGAGGTTGAGCAAGGGGCTAATTTAATTTCAGAGGCTAGTGGACAGCTTAGCTCGAGTTCATTTCAGCTTTCTCAATCGGCTTCGAATACTGCTTCTTCGGTAGAAGAAATTTCTTCTTCGATGGAGGAAATGTCTTCAACCATTGAACAAAATACGCAGAACTCAAGGGAAACTGAGAGAATAGCAATAAATGTATCTGCAGATATAGATTTAATCCAGAATTCATCGAATAATAGTTTGGAGGCCATTCAGAAAATTGCTGAAAAGATTAATATTATTGGTGATATAGCTTTTCAAACAAACATTCTTGCGTTAAATGCAGCTGTTGAGGCGGCCAGAGCTGGCGAGTATGGGCGTGGTTTTGCTGTGGTAGCGGCCGAAGTTCGTAAGTTGGCCGAACGAAGTAAAGTAGCAGCCGAAGAAATAATCAGCCTGTCGAACAGAAGCCTTGATGTGACAAGGAGATCTGCAGAACTAATTTCGAAAATAATTCCTGAAGTTAAGAAAACCGAACGATTAGTACAGGAAATAACAGCCTCAAGCATAGAGCAATCGTCGGGTACCGAGCAGGTTAACAATGCTATTCAGCAACTTAATGATATGTCTCAACAAACAGCATCATCATCTGAAGAGTTGGCCTCTAATGCAGAGGAAATGAATAGCCAAGCCGAGCAGCTTAAAGAAGTTATCAGCTTCTTTAAAGTTTAGATTTACACTATAAATAGTTTAAACATTTATGATGATTGATTTAAATCATCTGGATTCGTATTCCTTTATCTGAAATATCAAGGTAAATTGTTCCGCAAAATAACCTTAAAAACCAATACTTATGAAAAAAACTTTTCTGCTAATTGCTTTTGTGAGCATTTTATTTTGTTCGAATAATGCTAGTGCAGGTGCACAATATACAGCATCAGATGATAGCTTGTCGCTAAACCTAAATGCCGATTTTGTTAGTAGATATCTTTGGCGTGGGTTATTGTATTCACCAAACCCAAATATTCAACCATACGGCTCAATTTCATATAAAGGGTTAACATTTGGTGCATGGGGTTCATTTGGGTTATCTACTCCTTATGCTGAAACGGATTTATATTTATCGTTTGCTGTTGGTTCGTTTACTTTTACTGTAAGCGATTATTATACTGCTAGTGATGATAGTCTTGAGAATTTCAACTATTTTAATTATAAGAAAAAGGAGACTTTACATGCTTTTGAAGGGCAAATAGTGTACACTGGACCTGAATCATTCCCTATTTCATTAACTGCTGAAACATTCTTTGCTGGTAGCGACAACTATTATGGTGATGATGACAACGATTACTCAACTTACTTTGAAGTTGCATACTCATCAAAAATATCAGGATTGCCTGTGAAAATCTTTATTGGCGGCACTCCGCAGAAAGGATTATACTCTGACAATGCTAATATTGTAAATATTGGAGTAAATGCCACAAAAACATTGAAGATTAGTAGCACATACGAACTTCCTGTTTTTGGATCCTTAGTTATTAATCCCAATAGTAAGGACATGTTTTTCGTTTTTGGTATTACTTTCTAAATTGTAGTTTCAATTACATACCGCTTTATTTTCAATTGTTTTTCGGACAATTAAAACAATTACTATGTTTAAAACCAGGAAATCTATTAAGACAAGGTTAGGGATTGTTGTAGGCATAGGTGTATTGATTACATCTGCTGTTCTTACCACTATATCAACAATTTCCTATAGGGAGAAAGCTATAAAAGCAGCCCGTGAAGAGGCATTAACATTTGCACAAAAATTTGCTCAAAACATTAAGCGCCCAATGGAGGAAGCATTAGACGCCTCACAGTCTGTTGCTTTAGCTTTAACCGCAGTTGGGAGAGGAGATAATGATATTCAAATATCACGCGAGCAGGTTGAGGAGATGTCTGGCAAGGTATTGCTTAGCAATAATGCATTTTTAGGTTTTACGCAATGCTGGGAGCCTGATGCTTTTGATGGAAAGGATTTGCAATTTATCGGTACAAGAAAATCGGATAAAACGGGTCGTTTTATTTCGTACCTCACAAAAACTGCTGGGGGTGGCATTAGCATCGATCCCTTAATTGATTATGAAACCGAGCAGGTTGGTCCTTGGTATTGGGTTCCAAAGTTGTCAAAAAAGAACTCAATTAATGGTCCAATCCTTTATCCTGTGCAGGGAGTCGATGTTTTAATGGTATCGTTTATGACTCCAGTTGTAAAAAACGGGACATTCTTAGGTGTAACAGGTATCGATATATCTGTTGATTTTATTCAGAGTATGGCAAAAAGCGCAAACCTTTTCGAGGGGAATGCGACCATAACTGTAGTTTCATACGATGGAATTTATGCAGCCCATACTCGAAACCCCGATCTTCTTAACAAAACCATTAAGGAGGACTTTCCAAATGCGTATACATCTCAGTTAGACGATATACACAAGGCAAAAGAGTCAATTTATCTTGATGATAAAAACCTTAACCTATTCATTCCTATTCAAATAGGTAATATAGAAACCCCTTGGCAGGCTAGGCTTTTTGTTCCAACAGATTATCTGTTGGCCGATACTGTTGTAGGGATGTGGAGGCTAATTATTATCGGGTTAATCCTTACGCTTATCAGCGTATTTGGGATATACTACATGCTTGGAGGCATGGTAAAACCAACAATTGCAATTTCCGAATTAGCCGATGAGATTTCTGAAGGTAATTTGGTTGAGGTTAAGCATATTAATGTCGAAAACGATGAGGTAGGCGCCTTATACAACTCGTTTAAAAAGATGGTTAATAAGCTTAGGGATGTTGTTGTTAATATTACTACTAGTTCCGAACAGATTGCAACGGCAAGTAACGAGTTGAACGAAAGTTCTCAAGAGGTTGCTGAAGGAGCTAATGAACAAGCTGCTGCTGCTGAACAAGTATCGTCTTCGATGGAGCAGATGGCCGCAAATATTCAACAAAATACCGATAATTCAAAGCAAACAGAAAAAATTGCTCTTGCTGCAGCTGAGGCAGTTAGGAAGGGGAACGAGGGGGCAATGATGTCGGTAAGTAGTATGAGGAAGATTGCCGAAAAGGTATCGATAATTGGTGATATTGCATTCCAAACTAATATCCTTGCTTTAAATGCAGCTGTTGAGGCTGCACGAGCTGGAGAGCACGGTCGAGGTTTTGCCGTTGTGGCTGCTGAGGTTCGTAAACTTGCTGAACGGAGTAAAATATCTGCTGATGAGATTAACCATTTAACCGAAGAGGGTGTTCGTTTTTCTGAAGAGGCTAGTAAGCGACTTGATGAGATTGTGCCAGAGATTCAACGAACAGCTCAGCTGGTTCAAGAGATTTCGTCTGCTAGTATGGAACAATCTACTGGAGCAGATCAAGTTAATAATGCTCTTCAACAGCTAAACTCTGTTACACAAAGAAATGCTTCAACGTCTGAACAAATGGCTACTAGTGCTGAGGAGCTTTCGAGTCAAGCATACCAACTTAATGATATAGTCGGTTTTTTCAAGATTTAAGTTTGCAAAATGAGTTTTTATGAATCTAGGTGTTTTAAAACACCTAGATTTTTTATTTTTACACGTTTTCGTGTTGAAGAACACCACTGCAATAAATGGTTTTTAAAGCTAAAAGTGATTTCTTTGTTTTAAAATTTAAAAAGATGAGAGCAATAATGAATCATCGCTCAATCCGTAAGTACAAGAGCGATCCAATTGACAAATCAATTTTAAACGATATTCTCCTTGCAGGAACCCGTGCATCAACCACTGGGAACATGCAAGTTTATAGCATAGTTGTAACCACTGATCAGGAGATAAAGAAACAGCTGGCTCCTTGTCACTTTAATCAAGGCATGGTAACTCAAGCACCAGTTGTTCTTACTTTTTGTGCAGATTTTAACCGCTTTAATAAATGGTGCTTACATCGAAAGGCAACTCCCGGATACGATAATTTTCTTTCTTTCCTTACTGCAGCTATTGATGCATTGCTTGTTGCTCAAAATGTATGCATTGCAGCAGAAGATCAAGGTTTGGGTATTTGCTATCTTGGAACAACAACCTATACTGCTGAAAAGATTATTGAAATTCTTAAACTTCCCAAAGGAGTTGTTCCTGTTACAACGGTTGTTGTTGGCTACCCCTATGAGACTCCCGATTTAACTGATCGTTTGCCTTTGGCAAGCATAATTCATCAGGAGGTTTATCAGGATTATTCTGAAGGTGATATAGATCAAATGTACTCTGCAAAGGAGGCACTACCATTAACCCAAAAACTTCTCCAGGAGAACAACAAGGAGACGCTTGCTCAGATATTTACTGATAATCGATATACCAAAAAAGATAATGTAGCATTTTCTAAGTCTCTGCTAAAAGTACTAGAACAGCAAGGATTTATGAATAATGAAATGTAAGAGGTTAGGAAGCTACAGAAGTGGGAATTGAATGATTTAGTATTATTTTACTGGCTAACATTTCCAAACTACTGCAATTGCAATATCTTTTACTATAAATCGTTGTACTAATCGTATTTACTTATCTTTGGTACAATCATCTGGATATGAAGAGAAGCGTCATATTTATATTTCTATTAATATTGACCCATCAGCTTGGTTTTTCCCAAAGCATAAAGCTTCTCTTTACTGACACTAATAAAAAGCAAACTTTTAAAACTCAGCCATTCACATGTAGAGATTCGATAGCTATTGAAAAAGCATTAACGTATTGTATGCTAAGAAATTATAGTCATGGTTATTTAACTGCTACAATTGATTCTTTTCAATGCAATTCAACAAATATTATGGCCTATGGCAATATGGGATTAAAGTATCGTTGGCTAAAATTTCATATTGATAGTTTATCATATGCTACCTTGAACCAGATTGGGTTGAGTAAAACAAACCTTACAGGAAAAACATTAAGCCCAAAATCTATATCAAGATTCATAAAATCAGCGTTAACCCAATTTGAAAATAATGGGTATCCCTTTGCAAAAGGGTTTTTGACTAATGTTGAAATTGAAGATAATGGAGTAAACGCTATTATTAATTTTCAGAAAGGAAATCTAATAATAATTGATACAATATACTTAAAAGGTGATGCGAAGTTGAATACCAAAAAACTTGCAGCAATTATAAATATTAGAAAAGGTGAGTCATACTCCGAATCAAAAATTCAACATATTGATAAACGACTTATGCAGCAGCAACACCTTAGTATAATAAAACCATCTGAGGTAGAATTTTTAAATCGTAAGGCTAGAATTTATTGCTATTTAGGAAATCGACCTGCATCGAAATTTTGGGGAATGGCTGGCTTTTATAAAGATAGGTTGGAGAATAAAGTAAAACTTAACGGCGACATTAATTTATTGTTGGTTAATGCGTTGAGAAGTGGAGAAAAGTTAAACTTTTCGTGGACTGCACCTGGGCAAGGAACACAAAACCTGAATATCAATGTTGATTGGCCTTACATTTTAGGATGGCAGGTTGGAGTGGTTAGCTCATTCTCACTTTATAAACGCGATAGCACCTATATAACATTCAACCCAAAGTTGGCTCTCGCTTTTTTTAACAACAACGGTGGAAGGTTTTTGGTTAATGCTGATTATAAGAAAACCTCGTATAATAGCAATAATACTTTAACTCAAAATCAATATGGAAATTCTACAGCATTCCTTTATGGATTTGGATATGAATTCAATAGCTACGATAATGCATTACTACCCATTAGAGGGATGCTAATAAAAAGCAATTTAAATACAGGCAAGCGACAGTTAATCCAAAAACAGGGGAGTGACGCGAATCTTATTGAAGGAGACCTATTTATAGAGAATTACATTCCTCTTTACGAAAGTCGTGTAATACTTGCAACCCGTTTAAATTCTAAGATAAAAACTATTTATGGCCCGAATAAAAGTGTTTCATTATTTGAGAATGAGATGTATCGAATAGGAGGGATGAGTACAATTCGTGGGTTTAATCAAGAAATGATACTTTCTCAAGCTTATTCAATTGCTTCTCTTGAGTTACACTTGAGAATGAGTGAGGGATCAGGGGTCTTTCTTTTTACTGATAAAGCTTTTGTTAAAGTCTATGAACTTGGATATAGAAAAGACACTTGGCCTTTAGGGTTAGGGTTAGGTATAAATTTAGCAACAAAGGCTGGTATATTTAGCTTAAGTTATGCTCTTGGACAGGGTTTTGGACAGAGCATTGGAACTCGCGATGCAAAAGTGCATTTTGGAATCTCTGCAGTGTTTTAGGTATTAATTCATAAAAGTTTAGATTTTTTATAACAAAACAAGGGTTAAGATATCTTAACCCTTGTTACTTTTTTTATATCACAAGTCTCTCGTTATTTCCGAAACACATAAAAAGCATTTGCCTGCGCCATTGGAGTTACCTCCATATCGTTAATGCATACATGATCGGGTCGAGTAACCACATATAAAATAGCATCGGCAATATCCTCGCCAAAGAGTGGAACTATGCCATGATATGTGCTCTGAGCTTTTTCTGCATTACCTTTAAAGCGGACAAGCGAGAATTCGGTGTCAACCATACCTGGTCTTATTTCGGTTACCTTTATATTATGCTTTAGCATATCCTCACGCATCCCTTGCGAAAGCGCATGAACCGCATGTTTAGAAGCACAATAAACATTTCCGTTTTCGTAAACCTGAGTACCTGCAATGGAGCCGATGTTAACAATATGCCCCTTGCCGCGTTCAATCATAATTGGAGCTATCCTATGAGTAATGTAAAGTAAACCTTTAATGTTGGTATCGATCATACGTTCCCAATCGTCGACGTCACCTTCCTGGATGTGGTTAAGTCCAACAGCAAGCCCAGCATTGTTAACTAGAATGTCAATTTTACGCCATCTTTCCGATAAGCCATCGATTGCTTTATCAACAGCCTCTTTACTCCTAATATCAAAGTTAAGGGTTAGTACATCTCTTTTGTATTTTACTTCAATTTCACGCTTAAGGGCATCGAGTTGCTCATTTCGTCTTCCGGTGAGAATAAGGTTGTAGTTATTTTCGGCAAGCATTATTGCTGTTGCTCTTCCAATCCCCGATGTTGCCCCTGTAACTAATGCTAATTTCATAATGTTAAATTGTTTATACCTTTAATATTTATTTTTTAGGTTATTTAAAAGGAGTGTAAAATTAATAAAAATTGGCATGTTCCAATATTAATATTGATAGGTTTAACAACACAATTGATGAACATGCTATTGGTAACATGTTAAAAAATTGATGAGCAGTTTGATTGGCTTCTTATTTAATGTTAGTATTTTTGGCTCGATTTTGTAAGTTGATAAAAACGCAATACACAATAACATGTCATCAGTCGAAGTAACCGTAGAAACCGCAAAGGAGCTAGGTTTGCTCCCCGAAGAGTTTGAAATGATCAAGAAATATCTTGGTCGTACTCCTAATTATACTGAGTTAAGTATATNNATATATATTCAGTAATGTGGTCGGAGCATGCATCCTATAAGAACTCTATTAAGTGGCTTAAAACATTGCCCCGTAAAGGAGAAAGTATTCTTGCCGAAGCTGGCACTGAGAATGCTGGTTTGGTTGATATTGGCGATGGCTTGGCATGTGCTTTCAAAATTGAATCGCACAATCACCCATGTGCTGTTGAACCATATCAAGGTGCTGCTACTGGCGTAGGAGGTATCAATCGTGATATCTTTACAATGGGTGCTCGTCCTGTTGCTCAATTAAACTCCCTACGTTTTGGAAATCTGAAGTTAGATCGAACAAAATGGTTAATTAAAGGCGTTGTTAAGGGAATTGGCGATTATGGTAATGCATTTGGCATACCTGTTCTTGGCGGCGAAGTTTTCTTCGATGAGTCGTATACCATGAACCCTTTGGTTAACGCAATGTCAGTAGGATTGGTTGAGAAGGGTAATGTAGTGTCAGCAATATCAAAAGGAGAGGGAAACCCTGTATTTATTGTTGGTTCATCAACAGGTAAGGATGGTATTCATGGGGCAACATTTGCTTCAGCAAATATTACAGAGGATTCAGCCGATGACATCCCATCTATTCAAGTTGGCGACCCGTTCCAAGAAAAAATTCTTCTTGAGGCATCGCTAGAAGCTATTAAAACAGGTGCTCTAGTTGGTATGCAAGATATGGGTGCGGCAGGTATTATCTGTTCAACGTCTGAAATGTCCGAAAAGGGTGGGCATGGGATGAGAGTTAATCTTGATAAAGTTCCTTTACGTCAAAAGAACATGGAGGCATTCGAGATTCTCCTTTCAGAGTCGCAAGAACGTATGCTTATGGTTGTTCATAAAGGTCGTGAGCATGAAATTGAGACTGTCCTTGACAAATGGGATATTAGCTATGCTGTTATTGGAGAGGTAACTAAAGGCGATAGGCTTGAGTTCTTCTATCATGGTGAAAAAGTAGCAGATGTTCCTGCTTCAACACTTGTTTTAGGTGGTGGCGCTCCAGTTTACGATAGGGAATATAAAGAACCTGCTTATTTTCAGCAATATAAAAAGTTTGATATAAATAAAGTTCCCGAACCACAGGATTTGCATGAGGTTGTACAGCAAATAATCCGTAACCCTAACATTGCTTCGAAGCGTTGGATTTACGAGCAATACGATACTATGATTGGTACAGGGAATATGAGCACCAATTTCCCATCCGATGCTGGTGTTTTTAATATTAAGGGAACGAACAGGGCATTGGTAATGACTGTTGATTGTAACTCACGATACGTAAAGGCTGATCCTGAAGTTGGTGCAATGATTGCCGTTTCTGAGGCTGCTCGCAATATCGTTTGTTCAGGAGGTAAACCACTTGCTATCACTAACTGCCTAAATTTTGGCAATCCATATAATCCAGAAGTTTACTGGCAATTTGTAAACGCAATTAAAGGAATGGGTGCTGCTTGCGAGAGGTTTAAAACACCTGTTACTGGAGGGAATGTAAGTTTTTACAACCAAGCATCAATAGGTGGTAAGGAAGAAGCGGTTTCCCCAACTCCAACAATTGGTATGCTAGGATTACTGGAGAATAAAAATCATCAGACAACCCTTGCTTTCCAAGAAAAGGGCCATATGATTTACCTAATTGGTCGCTCGCATAACGATATTGCTTCATCAGAATATTTATCGAGTTATCATGGAATTAAAGAATCTCCTGCTCCATACTTCAATTTAGATGAAGAGTATAATGTTCAACAAACTGTAGCAGAACTCATCACCCTTAACTTCATCCAATCGGCTCACGATGTATCTGATGGTGGTTTGTTTATAACCTTACTTGAAAGTGCAATGCCACGTGGATTAGGTTTCGATATTACAACTGATGCCGAAATTCGTAGCGATGCATTCCTATTCGGTGAATCACAAGGTAGGATTGTAGTTTCTGTTTCAACATCACGTGAGACAAACTTCCTCGATTATATGGTTGAAAGCAAGATTCCATTCTTTGCATTAGGACATGTGACTAAATCAGAGATTAGGGTAGATGACGTATCGTATGGATTTATTGCGGATTTGAAGAAAACTTACGATAATGCCATTGAAGAGTTAATAACCGGTCAGAACCTCGCTTAGTTGATGAGCAATAATTTGCATCAAACAAGCAAGACCAAACAGGTTGAGGCGATGTTCAACGACATCGCCCCTAAGTACGATTTTCTGAATCATTTTTTGAGCTTAGGGATCGATAAGATTTGGCGTCGAAAGGTAGTTCGTAGTATTATTAAGCATAATCCCCAAGAGGTACTTGATATTGCTACAGGAACCGCTGATTTAGCGATTCTTCTGGCAAAAAAACACTCAACCTCAAATATTACAGGAGTAGATCTATCAGAGAATATGCTTGCTGTGGGTAGACGCAAGATTGATGAGTTTAATCTTGCTAATCGTATAACTTTAAAACAAGGAGATTCACTATCCCTTCCTTTCGAGAGTAATACTTTTGATGTGGCAATGGTTGCATTTGGTGTAAGAAACTACGAAGATCCAGTAAAAGGAATGGCTGAAACGCTGAGAGTGCTTAAACCTAGTGGAAAGTTCTATGTTCTGGAGTTTTCAATGCCTCGTAAATTCCCCATGGCTCAACTTTATAAATTCTATTTTTGGGCTATTTTACCTTTAATTGGGAGAATGATTTCGGGGCACAAGCAAGCATACACTTATCTTCCTGAATCGGTTAGCGCATTTCCTGATGGGATTAACTTTATTCAGTTGATGAAGAACGCAGGTTTTTCGGATTGTAAGTTCAAAAAGTTAAGCTTTGGAATAGCTTCAATCTATCAAGGAGAAAAGCATCTCTAGGTATTTTAAAATAATAAAGTTTTTTTTCCGTTGCTATAAGCAAACTCAACCAAGTGTGTGACATCAAAAAATACTATCTAATTGTTCTGACGATTTTAATTGCCGTTTCGGCAAATGCTCAGTATAAAAAACCTGTACACCTTAATGATCCCGATTACGATTTAGGAAAAAAACTTCGGTTTGGATTTTCGATCGGCTTTAATGCAATGGATTTTCGAATTAAAAATGGAAGAGGCATTGAGGTTTCCCCTGATCTACAAGACACAACACAATTTTTCGCTGATGTTAGCCATCCATTACCGGGATTTAATGTAAATGCAGTTGCCGATTTCCGATTGACTGAAAATTTTCACTTAAGATTCCTCCCAGGGTATTCTTTTGGACAGCGTAACTTAAATTTTTTCTATCCCGATAATAACCTTGAAAGGCAGATGAAGATTGAATCTTCTTTTATCGAGTTGCCTTTAAGCATAAAGTATTCTGCTGATAGGATTAGCAATATTAGACCTTACCTTTTGGCTGGTACAAACGTGAGGGTTGATTTAGCCGCCTATAAAAAGTTAAATATTAAAGAGGGAGTTTTACTGCGTTTAAATAAATTCGATACGTACTACGAGATAGGGTTTGGTACAGATTTCTTTTTGGAGTATTTTAAGTTCTCAATTGAGTTTAAGTATTCTATAGGATTATTTAACGTGCTTTCGCACGATTATGCTGATGGTGCAGAAAATTATGTACAGGCAATTGACGGAATTCACTCAAGAATCTTTCACGTATCTTTTCATTTTGAGTAAAGCCGGTGTTTTAACTCCTATTTCAAAACAAATTTGAACCTTTACAATTTATTTGCGTTTTTTGCTGATAGTCTTATAATTCTAACTAGGAAATGTCAACTGAAATAGCACTAGAACTCACCCCTTATCAGGCTGCAGACGAGCAACAGATTAAAAAAGCCATTGCTCAAAAATTAAACGTTAAAGTTGAGAAAGTTGGCAATTATCGTATTATTCGGAAATCAATTGATGCGCGAAAAGCAAAAATTAAGGTAAACCTTGGTGTAAAGGTTTTTGATATTGGTGAAGTTTTAGACGACGATGTTCCATCATTCAATTATTTGGATGTAAGAAACTCAAAACCTGTTGTTATTGTTGGAGCTGGACCTGCAGGTTTATTTGCCGCTCTTCGACTTATTGAGTTGGGTTATAAACCAATTGTAATTGAAAGGGGTAAGCAGGTTAGCGACCGTAAGAGAGATATAGCGTTGCTTAGTCGTGAGCATAACCTAAATCCCGATTCAAATTATGCTTTTGGTGAAGGAGGCGCAGGTACGTTTTCTGATGGAAAACTTTACACGCGGTCAAAGAAAAGAGGTGACTTTAAACGGGTACTTTATGCACTCTACAATCATGGTGCAGATGAAAATATCCTTTATGAGGCGCACCCACACATTGGCACAAACAAACTGCCGGGTGTAATTACCAAAATTAGAGAAACGATTATTGAGCATGGCGGGGAATTTTATTTTAATAGCCGCGTTGAGAGCATCCAAATTGCAAATGAAATTGCTACTGGCGTAAAACTTGCCGATGGTCAAATAGTTGCTGGAGCAGCAGTAATCCTTGCTACAGGACATTCTGCAAGGGATATTTACAAATCGTTAATCAACCAAAAAATAGAGATTGAAGCAAAGCCTTTTGCTATGGGGGTTAGAGTTGAACATCCTCAAGAATTGATCGACTCTGTACAATATCATGGAGCAAAGCGTGATGCTTTTCTTCCTGCTGCTGCATACAATCTAGTTCATCAAGTTGAGGGTAGAGGTGTTTACTCGTTTTGTATGTGTCCAGGAGGCTTTATCGTTCCTGCTGCAACCTCCAAAGGAGAGGTTGTCGTTAATGGCATGTCCCCTTCAATGCGTAATTCGCGGTTCGCTAACTCAGGTATAGTTGTTGAGATTCGACTCGAGGATTTATCATCTTACTCAAAATATGGAGTTCTTGCTGGTATCGAGTTTCAATCTGAACTTGAATTACTTGCTGGTAAACATGGAACGTATGGGGTAAAAGCACCCGCACAACGTTTGGCAGATTTTGTTAATGGTAAGAGCTCTTCTTCATTACCGATTTGTTCGTATCACCCTGGAGTCAATCCATCAGCAATGCATGAGTGGCTTCCAGATCTAATAGCTAAGCGTTTACAGAAAGGTTTTATTGAATTTGGGAAAAAGATGAGAGGCTTTTTAACCAATGAAGCTTTAATTTTGGGGGTAGAATCTAGAACATCTTCACCCGTTCGAATTCCTCGTAATCCTGAAACCCTTCAACATATTAGAATAAAAGGTTTATTCCCTTCAGGTGAAGGTGCGGGTTATGCAGGTGGGATTGTTTCATCAGCAGTGGATGGCGAGCGTTGTGCCGATGGAGTTGCTAACTTCCTCAATACTTAAAATCTTCTCCGAAATTCTGAGCAAACAATGGCTGTAGCCATTGCAACATTTAGCGATTCAACAACTGTTCTGTCAGTTGTAAAGGCTGGGATATGAATTTTTCTCGATATGATCTTTTCAATATCTGGGCTAATACCATTACCCTCGTTACCCATCACAATTACACCCGTTGATGATAAATTTGCGCTATAAATATTTTCGCCTTCCATAAACGTTCCGTAGATACTGAGATTTTGCTTTGCCTTGAGATCTCTTAAGGTTTCTTCGAGGTTGCAATAAATCACCTTTACTCTTGATATTGCACCCATACACGATTGGATTACTTTTGGCGAAAATGCATCAACGGTTCCTTGTGAACATATAATGTTATCGATTCCAAACCAATCAGCAAGGCGGATTATTGTTCCTAAGTTACCTGGATCTTGTATATCGTCAAGAGCAAGAGTTAATGACTTTTGGGATTCAAATTCAGTTATTTCATATTCTGGGATGTAAACTAAAGCAAAAACATTTGACGGAGTTGATAATCCGCTTATCTTCTTCATTTCCTCGCTAGTAATTTGTACCACCTCTTGCTTGGTTTTCGCTATTTGAATATCCCAATTAGATGTATGGTATATCGTTTTTATTGTTAATGAGGAGTTTAACAATTCATCAATTAAACGCTCTCCTTCGGCAATAAATAATCCCTCTTTATTTCTAAATTTCTTAATTCTAAGTGAGTTAATAAATCGAATACTATTTTTGCTTATCATCAAATTATTTTTTTCAGTAAGGCAATTTAAGAATTGTTGTTCAAATAAAAGTTCTTTTTTCTGTTACAAAGATTGTAAAAACAATCATTATTTTGTTATTGCACGATTTTTGTTTACTAATGCACAGGGAATTTACTCGAACAGATATCAGAGAATGAAAAGGTTTTCATATCTTTCACACACCAAATTAAGCGTATAAAAGGGTTATTCAAAGCATGATTGTTGTTAAGTTCAATTTAAGATATTATTACTTTAAACGGGTCTTTTTAGTAATTCCAGTACTGGCTATTTTATTCACTTCGTGTAATATAACACGAAATGTTTCGGATGATAAATATCTTTTGAATAAAACCATTCTTCAGGTTGACTCAAAGGATATTAAAACAGGGGATGTTGAAACATATCTTCGACAAAAACCAAATAAAAGGATTATAGGGTTTCGGTTTCACCTAAGGATGTACAATACAGCAAATCCTACCAAATTTAAGGGCATCCATAAGTGGTTAAAAACTATTGGCGAGGAGCCAGTAATACTCGATACTTTTCTTGTTACCCAAAGCGTCGAGAATATTCAACTATATCTACAAAGTAAAGGGTATTACGAATCAAAGATAAGTAAATCAATTGCTTATCAGAAAAAGAAGAAAGCGAATGTAACTTACACAATTCAAACTGGAGAACCATATAAAATAAAGTTTTTCCATTATGCTATTGAGGATACTATAATTAGAAATCTTGTACGTTCTGACAGCATAAACTCCCTTATTAAACTTAGAAAACCATTGGATACAGATATTCTTGAGGAGGAGCGTGTTCGGTTACAATCGTATCTTAAGAATAATGGATATTTCTTCTTCTCAAAAGACAATATTGCCTTTGATGCTGATACTTCAATAGGCAAACATAAGGTGGATTTGCAACTTATTATTAAGAATAGGTTCAAAGTTAGCGAGAATGGAGATAAAGAGCCAATTAATTATTTAAAGTATAAAATTAGCAAGGTTTATTTTTATCCAAATTACGATCCTCGAAGACTTGCTAATACAGCAAAAGAGAGTATTGTTGATACATCTATTTTCAACGGATTAAGTTATATTTATCCAGGCAGCCCCGGTATTCAGTTAAAAGTGCTGGATCAAACCAACCAAATTAGACCAGGATTAATTTATTCTGACGATATTGTTCAGCGTACACAGAGCAACATCAATTCTCTGAAACTTTTTAGGATGGTTAACATCTTCTTCGACGAAGAATTATCAGATCCTGATAAGAAAAAAAATAGTGATAACATTCTTTTTTTTGATGAAACATCAAAAAAGGATTCTTTACCTACAGGCCTTCTGAATTGCTATATTCAATTATCACCTCATACATTGCAAAGCTATCAAGCAGAGTTTGTGGGTACAAATACAGCTGGAGCTTTTGGTGCCGAGGGTAATTTGGGGTATCAGCATAAAAATTTATTTAATGGAGCCGAAATCTTCGATGTTAAATTGCGTGGTTTGGTTGAAACCGTTAAACGAAATCAGGATGCTGGAAATCTCAATTTTCGCTACTCTGTTGAGTTGGGAGGATCTATCGGTCTTAGTTTGCCAAAATTTTTAAGTCCATTTGCAAGTAAGCAGCACATCAAGAAATATAGTCCACGTACACAAATTGTGGCTTCATATAACTTTCAACGTCGGCCCGATTACACACGAACAATTGCAAGTTTTTTATTCGGTTATGTATGGAAAAATTCCAAATTTGTTACTCACACTGTTAATCCTGTTGAGTTGAGTGCTATTAATATTACCAATATTAGTGCTGCATTTCAAAGTCAAATATCTGGGAAATATCTCGAGAACAGTTACAAAAACCAGATTATTACCCTTTCTAGCTATAGTCTTACTTTTAATAATCAAAATCTTCAAAAAAATACCTCCTATACATATCTTAGGTTTAATGTTGAATCGTCAGGTAATGCCTTATCAGCAATTTATTCAAAATATGGGAAGAAATCAGCTGATGATACTTATCAAATACTGAATACTAGTTTTTCGCAATTTGTACGATCAGATATGAATATTACATATCATCAGATTATCGATAATAATAACGCTTTCGTTTATCGACTATTTGCGGGAGTTGGTTATCCGTATGGAAATTCAAAGGCTCTTCCTTTTGATAAGAAATATTTTTCTGGCGGTGCTAATGGTATCCGCGCTTGGAGTGCACGTAGTTTAGGCCCTGGATCTGTTAAAGTTGCAAACTCTGGATTTTTCAATCAAACAGGGGATATTAAGTTGGAGGCTAACGTAGAGTATCGTTATAAAATATTCTGGCAGTTAGAGGGAGCTATCTTCTTTGATGCTGGGAATATTTGGGCCTTTAAAGATGAAAATGAGAATGCAATTTTTAAGCCAGTTAATTTTTATAAGCAGATTGCACTTGGTACCGGAACAGGTTTTAGGGCTAACTTAGGATTCTTAACTGTTCGTTTCGATTTCGGGTATAAGGTTTATGATCCCGTTGTTGATCCCAATGTTAAGTTTAGACCTTGGGTTCCTTTCCAACAAAAGTTTATGTGGCAGGATGTTGCGATTAATTTTGGTATTGGTTATCCGTTCTAATTTTCGAAATCTCTTTGCATTGACTTTATTATCAAAATTTTGTAGGTTTGTTTGTATTATAACTTAATTAACAATCCTATGACCTACGATAAAATTGTTGAGTTATTGGGTGAGAAATCAAAGTACTTGCTCGACCATAAAAGCAATACTATAGATAAAAGGTTTCTTCACCTTCCCGGTTCCGATTTTTTGGATCGCGTAGTTGCCAATTCAAACCGTTCTAACCAAACAATCAGGAGTATGCAAGCCATGTTCAATAATGGTAGGCTAGCAGGCACTGGTTACTTATCTATTCTCCCTGTCGATCAGGGTATAGAGCATTCTGCGGGAGCTTCATTTGCCCCAAATCCAATTTACTTTGACCCTGAAAATATTGTTAAATTGGCAATTGAAGGTGGTGCTAACGCAGTAGCATCTACATTTGGGGTACTTGCCTCTGTTTCGCGAAAGTATGCACATAAAATCCCCTTCATTGTAAAAATCAACCATAATGAGCTGATCTCTTACCCAAATAAGTACGATCAAATAATGTTTGGTACAGTTGAGGAGGCTTGGAATCTTGGAGCAGTTGCGGTTGGTGCTACAATCTATTTTGGTTCAGAAGAGTCAACTCGCCAAATAATTGAGGTTGCTGAAGCATTTGAGCATGCACATCAGTTAGGAATGGCAACTGTTCTGTGGTGTTATCTGCGTAATAATGGCTTTAAAAAGGATGGTGTTGATTACCACACTGCATCTGATCTTACGGGTCAGGCCAATCACCTTGGAGTTACGATACAAGCTGATATTATTAAGCAGAAGTTACCCGAAACGAATGGTGGTTTTAAGGCTATTAATTTTGGAAAAACCCATGATAAGGTTTATTCACAGCTAACTACCGACCATCCAATCGACCTAACTCGATACCAGCTTATTAATTGCTATAATGGTCGTTCGGGATTAATTAACTCTGGAGGGGCATCAAGCGGCGCAAGTGATTTATCCGAAGCTGTGGCAACTGCTGTTATCAACAAAAGAGCAGGAGGGATGGGTTTAATCAGCGGACGTAAAGCATTTCAAAGGCCAATGAACGAGGGAGTTAATATTCTTAACGCCATTCAAGATGTTTACCTAAGTAAGGAGATCGATATAGCCTAATGAATTTTTTTGAATGAGAACCGGGTTTTGCCCGGTTTTTTTATTTTCTTTTCAGATGGAATTTGTTAACTTAGATGTATAAATTGTTGAATTATTTGATTTTATATAACGAATAATGTTAAGACCTATTCATTTATGCGTTCAAACCTGAATGAAACAAAAGAATATTTCACTTTTTCAAGATCCGAGCGAAGAGGGATTCTGGTGCTCATATTTTTAATCATAGTTCTTATACTTGCCCCCTATTTCTACAGTTCGTTTATTACAAATGTTCCTACTGATAATTCAGAATTTAAGGCAAAGGTTGATAGTTTCTTTTCAACACTGGTAGTAAGAGCTGATGATAATGCATCTAATCGCATTAAATCTATTGAAGAGGACGAGGTTGTTCTATCTAAAGAGAACAAATATTTCAACTTTGATCCTAACATAATCCAGCTAGAAGATATGGTGCAGTTAGGATTATCTGTCAAGCAAGCACAGGTTGTTGATCGATATAGAAGTAAGGGCGGTGTATTTCGATCCCCTGAAGATTTTGCTAAGATTTATGCAATTGACTCGGGTCTTTATAGACGTCTAAAGCCTTGGATTAAAATTGAATCGAACTTTATCTCAAGTAGAACTAAAACATTTAAAGATTCTATAGCAGCCAACCCTGTAAATTCGATAATTATTGAAATTAATTCATCTGATACCCTCGAATTATTGAAAATAAAAGGGATAGGAAAGATTTTTGCTCGTCGTATAATTGCTTACCGTAACCTTCTTGGTGGGTTTGTTAGCGTAGCTCAGCTCTCTGATATTTATGGGATGAAACCTGAATTATTGAAAGAAATTAGCAAATCAATAGTAGTTGATTCATCATTGATTAAAACCATTAACATAAACCTTGTATCATTCGAGGATATAAAAAAACATCCATACTTAACTGAATACCAGGCTAAAGCAATAATATACTACAGAAGTAAAGTTGGAGTAATAAAAAACATTAAAGAGTTGGTAGAAAACAAGCTCCTTCCATATGATAAATATATCCGATTAAAAAGTTACTTAGTCATACATTAGTTTCAGTTCCCTAAAAATGCGGTTTTTATAATATTATTTGTTACGAGATAAAAAAATATACTATACTATTTGATTTATATTTGATAAAGTGTAATTTTGCGGCTCATAAATTCAAACGATATGATTATAGTACCAATAAAAGAAGGCGAAAACATTGAAAG
>DQHR01000115.1 GCA_003531155.1 Bacteroidales bacterium
AATGCTATTGCTATTGCACAAGGCGAGGCTCAAAAAACAGCAAATCTTGTCAAAGCAGATCTTGAACTCGATCTTGGTTTTGCTCGTGCTTTGGCTAATTCGTTAAATATTTATTCAAAATATAGTCCCGAAAAGTTAGACTCTATTTTTTACAACGTTTTGAAAAATTTGATAGTTGAGAACCCCCGTTATATGACTGTTTGGTGTTCCATAGAATATTCTCTTCTTATTAAGGGTTATGATAAAAACTATGGAAGAAGATCATACACTGCTTTTCTAAAAAACGGCATTCCACTTATTGAGGAGGAACAAAAAAACGTAACAGGAGATATTACAACAAGTAATTACTACTCATCTAAAACCAATAATGCTGAAATGGTTTTAGATCCATATGTTTTTCAAATTGAAGGGAAAGATATGCTAGGAACCTCTGTTAGCGTTCCTATTCGCAGAAATGGTACATTTCAGGGTCTTGGAGGCATTGATTTGGACTTAAGTAAATTCCAGAAAATTATTGAACAAACAAAATCTTTCCCTGGAATAATTGTTTCTCTGCTTTCTAACAATGGAACAATCATTGCGCACACAAACTCCGACTATGTTAAAAAAACATTAAGAGAGATTTCTCCTGAAGAAGATTTAGAAAATCAAATTACTGAAAAAATAAAGCAAGGACGGGGAATTACATACTACAATGAGAGCAGTGGTGAAAAACGGCTTATTATCTATACGCCAATTCAAGTTGGCACAACACCAACTCCATGGTCAGTCAGTCTATCTATACCTGTAAATGTAATTATGAGCGAAGCTCGATCATTACTGCTAAGCGTCACAATAGTTGCTTTCATTGGTGTGATTTTATTAGGTGTAGTAATATGGTTAATCGCTCGTTCCATTACAAAACCATTACAACGCACTACAGATTTATTGCAAAATTTGGCTTTAGGAGATATTGACAAAACCAAGAAAGTATTTGTTACCAGTGGTGATGAAATTGAAGCAATGGCCAAGTCTGTAAGCAAGGTTATTGATGGCTTAAATGTTACCGAAAACTTTGCTCGTGAAATTGGTAAAGGCAATCTTGACGCTCAATACAAACTTTTGGGAGAAAAAGACACACTTGGTTTATCCCTCCTTGAAATGCAAAAGAGTTTAAAACACGCACAGAAAATTGAAATTGACAGAAAGATTGAAGAAGAAAAACAAAATTGGGCAACAAAAGGTATTGCTATGTTTGGCGACATCCTTCGCCAAAACAATGATAACCTTTCCGAATTATCATATAATATTATTAAAAATATTGTAACCTATACTTCCTCCATTCAAGGGGGAATATTTATCCTTAATGATAATGACAAGGATAATCCTGTAATAGAAATGACAGCGTGTTATGCGTATGATAGACGCAAATTTATGGATAAGCAAATAGTTATTGGCGAAGGATTGGTTGGTAGATGTTTCACTGAAGGAAAGCCAATTTTTATGGTTGATATTCCAAAAGATTATATAACTATCACCTCAGGTCTTGGTAAAGATAATCCCAATTGCTTACTGCTTGTTCCCTTAAAGATAAACGACGAAATTCTTGGAGTAATTGAGATCGCAACCTTTAAGGTTTATGAGAAATACCAAATCGAGTTTATTGAAAAAATTGCATCTAGCATAGCATCAACAATATCAAGCGTTCGAATAAATATTCGCACAGCTGAGCTACTTGCTAAATCGCAACAGCAAGCAGAGGAGATGGCTGCACAGGAAGAGGAGATGCGTCAAAACATGGAAGAGTTACAAGCAACTCAGGAGGAAATGGAGCGTAAACGCCATGAACAAGAAATAATTCAGAAAGAACTTCATGCAGATAAATCTCTGCTTGATTCTCTTCTTTTAAATTCACCCGATTATATTTACCAAAAGGATATTAACGGAAAATACGTTCATGTAAGCAACTCAATGCTTGAACTGTTTAATGCATTTAGTCCCGAAGAAGTTATTGGTTTATCTGATTTTGATTTATTGGATAAAGAACAAGCTTCAAGAACTTACCGCGATGAACAGGATGTAATCAGAACAAAATCACCTATAATCAACAAGGTTTACGATGTTACGACATACGATGGTGAACATAAGATTGCAGTAACTATACTGCCTTTAGTTGATGAAAGCGATAATATTAGTGGAGTACTTGGAGTTACAAAGATTATAACGAATTTGTAAATTTCCCACATAAACAAAAGAGGGCTATTAAATAGCCCTCTTTTTATTTTGCAAAGGATTTTAATAGACTTATCTCCTCTTTCCAAATCGTTTCATCAGGTGTTTCTAAGATAAGGGGAATATTATCGAAGCGAGAATCGCCCATTATCATTTTAAAGATATCGATACCCAAAAAGCCTTTCCCTAAGCTGTCGTGCCTATCTACTCGGGTTGCCAATTCCTTTTTGGAATCGTTTATGTGCATCCCTTTAAGGTATTTAAACCCGATTATCGAATTGAACTTGGTAAATGTATCTTTAAATCCTTTCTCAGTTTTAATATCGTATCCAGCAGTATATGCATGGCAGGTATCAATACAAACCCCAACCCTAGTTTTATCCTCAACGTTATCGATAATAAGTTTTAGCTGTTCAAAGGTAAAACCAAGGTTACTCCCCTGCCCCGATGTATTTTCGATAACAGCAATTACCCCTTTGGTCTTATCTAGAGCAATATTGACACTTTCAGCAATTAGCTTTAAACAGGCTTCATCGCTTATCTTACCCAACGAACTTCCTGGGTGAAAGTTAAGCCTATCGAGGCCAAGCTGCTCGCAACGCTGCATTTCATCGATAAACGCTTCGCGTGACTTATCGAGACCCTCTTTCTCAGGGTGACCAAGGTTAATCAAATAGCTATCGTGTGGCAATATCTGAAAAGGTTGATATCGGTAAAGTTCACAATTCTTTTTGAACCTTGATATACTATCCTTAGTAAGCGGTGCAACCTTCCACTGACGCTGGTTTTTGGTAAATAACGCAAATGCGGTTGCGCCTATCTCATGCGCATTTATTGGGGCATTTTCAACCCCTCCCGATGCGCTAACATGTGCTCCAATGTATTTCATTTGATGTTGTCAGTTTAAACAAAACTACAAATATTTTAGATGCTATAATAACATCAAATAACTGCTATTGTTTTCAAAACAAATGGTTGTCGATGTATCTTTGTAAAAAACAACAACTATGACTCACGATATATCTGGTAAATGGAAATTCACCGAGGAGTTTGAATGCGGAATCGATGAGGGTTATGCTTATTTATCTCAAGACGGTGAAATTATTAATGGCTATCTTGAGTACAAAGAGGCCATTGAGGATGAAGAGTCATTTATGGTTAAACAGGTTGTTTCGGGAACCATTCACAACAACCAAATAAGCTTAAAAGGCGATGTTGTTACCTCTCCTGATGGTTCACCAATTACCGATTACAACCTCGACACAATGCAGGGAACCTTAACCCACGAAGGAAAAATAGTTGGACACAGCTTTGATAGCGAAGATATTTGTGGGGTATTTGTTCTTACTCGTGAGTAATAAAAACGGCGTAAAAAGTTTTTTACGCCGTTCTATTTATACATTAACCCTACTTATCTGGATAATTCTTTGGATCTAGCGCTTTAAAATTCCACTGTTTTAGGAATATTGATACTTTCTTTGGATCGTAGCCTTTATCCAACTCTAAGAAACCTGAATCTTGAGTATGAATGAGTTTTCCACTACCATCTAAAACAAGAAATACGGGAAAACCAAATCGCTGAGGATTCTGATATGTTTTTAAAACATCTAGATTCTTATTCTCCTTGCTATAATTAAGAAGTATATAAACATAATCGGCCTTTATTAGAGAGTCGTTTTTGGGGTCGGTTGTAGCCATTTTATGGAACTTAATACACCACGAACACCAGTTTCCTCCAACTTGAACCAACACATGCTTATTCTCGGCTTTTGCTTTAGCAATTGCATTCTTTAAATCGGCTTTTGCATCAGCATTTGGGTTGTAAGCATTGGGTTTTTCCTGAGCAAAAGCAAATACTGAAACTAAAATCAGTACAAACGCGATAAATGATTTCTTCATGGTTTCAAATATTTTATTAAAAACGATATTATCTACCTATTAAACTATTAAATCAGTATAAGGTTTAATGTAGTTTCAAAATAAAACCCTAGGAGTTAACTTTCTAGGGTTATAAAAAAGGGTGCCTCTTTGTGAGGCACCCTTAAGCTTATTATTGCATTAACGCATCAAATGAAAGTCACAAAAATTTATTGCTTAATAACCTTCAAAGTATGATTCTTAACGCCATCATTAACAACTACAACGTAAATACCGTTATTGTAACTTGAAAGATCAATCTCATTCGATGTTTGGTCTTTTGGTCTAGAATAAACCTTAGCACCAGTTATAGAATAGATGTTAATTGATTTGATCTCTCTTTCACTTTGGATTGTTAATTTTCCACTTGTTGGATTTGGGAATGCGCTAATAATACCAAAATTAGTATCCATATCTTGTTCAGTTGCCTGAGGAGCAGCAGAACCAGAGATTGTTAACCTAATATTTGGACGATAGCTTGAAACAGTTCCTGTTCCTGTTGGAGCACTATTATCAGCCCTAATATACATATGTTTACTAGTTGCTGTAGAGTAGCGAACTCTTGCACCTGTACTTGTACCAGCACCTGTTCCTCCATAATTTGTTTCAACTAAAACCATTAGGTTATTGGTACCACCTGTAAAGTTGAATGGAGTAGTCAAAGTAAACGCTTTCCAAGTATTTGCAGTTGTTCCAGCCATTGTTCCGCTATAAACTAAAGTTGCACCCGAAATTGAGGTTGCCCATGTTGCAGCAGTAATAGTTGATGCAGTAGTTTGTTTAATATAAATCTTTACTGGGATATTGTATGAGGTTGTTAAAGTTGGATACCATTCTACCATGGTTAATGAACCAACCATACCAATTTCAGCAGCAGTGTAAATTGATGCACTTCTTTCATATCCGTAGTAGCAGTTAATTGGGTACCCTTGTGTTGAAGTTCCTGTACCAACAATAACTGTTCCGCCACCACCACCTGTTAAGGTTGTGAACGATACTTGCGACCCATAAGAAGTTCCGTTTGCATTGATTGCATATGCTCTAACATAATATAGAGTATTTGCAGCAAGACCTGTCATATTAGCAGTGAATGAACCAGTACCTGTACCGCTTGTAACTTTTGCATTAGCAGTTGTTGGGTTTGCGGTTGTTGCATAGCAAATACCTCTTTCGGTAACAGTTGCACCACCATCAGCGGTAACATTACCACCACTGGTTGCAGAACTTGCGGTTATGCTTGAAGCAGCAGTTGTTGTAACAGTTGGAGTTGTTGTAGAAGAACCACTTGTAATCGAAATATTATCGATATACCAGTAATCAATTTGATACAAATCGCCTGTTGCTACAAGTGCAAAGTAAGTTGTTGCAGAATTTAGGTTGGTTGTAACGGTTACATTTACTGTTGCAGCGGCTATGTTAGTAGAAGATGTAGCAGCAGACCAACTTGTATTTGTCCAATTAGTTAAATCGTTAGATGTTTGAACTCGTAGAGTAACACCTGCAGCATAAGCATCAAGCATGTGTTTAAACGAGAAAGTAACTGAACTAACGCCAACGGTATTTACCGCAGGAGTAATAACTCTTGTAGTACCTGGGTTAACTTGCTGATATGAACATTTTAACTCGTAAGCAGCACCACCAGCATTTGCTGTATTTGACATACTCCAACGTTCGGTAATACTTGTACCTGTATTTTGGGTTGTCCATCCAGTAGGAAGAGTAGATGAAGCAAAAGTTTGAGTTACAGGAAGAGTTAATGAGGTTGGATTTGCGGTAGTTGTGAAAGTCATATTGCTACCATAGGTTGTACCAACAGAGTTAACAGCTTTTACTCTATAGTTATAGGTGGTATTTGCTGTTAAGCCAGTTAAAGTTGCAGTAATGCTAGTTGCAGTAGCTCCAGTAACAGAGTTTGGAGTTCCATTAACTGTACTTCCGTAACTGGTAGTTGTACCATACTCAAATGTAACTGTTGTTGTTGCATTATTTGCATTAACAGAAGCATTCAACGTTGCACCAGTTGTTGATACGCCCGAAGCAGCAACTGTTGTTGCTGTTGGAGCAGTTGGAGTTACCGAACCACCCATAAAATCAAAAGTGATAGTCTTGGTGGTAGTATTCTCAACAATATTGGTTATTGGTTTACCTGTATTCGCTGCAGCCCAAGATTTCATGTTTGGGGTAGTTGCATCGGTAAATGAAGTTTTTGAACCTGAGCCAGGGAAAGGACAACCTGCTCCATTAATTGTACCGTAAGTGCTAGCTGTAGATCCAGGATTGGTGGTTGCATTTGCACATACAGGATACATTTTTTGTGGATAAGTTGCATTAATAGCATTTCCAGCAGTTCCAATATCTTTATGTACGTGATAAATCATCAAACCATGACCAGGAATATTAGCATCAAAACCCACTTGCTGACGATTCTCAATTAACCAATACTCGTTAGCTGTTGTAGAGTTAATCTGATAAAAACTTTTATTTGCTTGTGCAGGAGTAACGGTAACGACTGCTGCTGATGAAAGAACCGTAGCGGTTGCCCAACCATAAACTTTTACTTTTGTGTAAACGTTATGCTGAGCAGGGGTGATACCATTATTATTCCATGAACCTGCAGCCATTAAGTCCCAATCACCAGTTCCGTCAAATTGACCTCCTGTTGAATAGTTGGTGTCATAATAATCTGGAGCACCTAAAACGTGACCAAACTCATGACAAATAACACCAATTCTAGTCATTGTTGTACCTGAAGTTCCACTTAATTCTGAAGAGCAAGAGTATTTACTAATTGTCTTACCATCTTTTGTTACAGGTGACGCTAGGCTCCAAGCGTGTGCCCAAATGGTATTGGCACTGGCTCCAGCTTCCTCCCCATAACCAGCATAAATAATATAAACACCATCAACCGTTCCATCTCCATCATTATCAAAATCAGCAAAGTTAACAGAAGCATCAGCAGCATTAATCGCTTCTGAAACAAGTGCACGAGGGTTAACATCATTACCTGAAGCATCGTTTGCTCCGTAATAAGCCATATTATTCGCAGCAGTGTATGGACCAGCAACAGTAACCGTTAAATTAAACTGACCATATGAGCTCTCATTATAAAAATCCTTAACACTACCCGTAGCCCCGCCTGTTGTGTATCCAACTTGATTATAAAGATTATTGAAATCAGATTGTGTTTTTGTAAATGCTTTATCAGTATAGCCCATAAGAATACAAATCAACTTTCTTGAGCCTGTAGTTGGAAATACCTTTTGTGCTTCGGTAGATTTTATTGCATAGATGCTTTTCGCCATGGAAACCTGACTTTTACTATACAATAAACCCTTTTGTGTTCCTGATAAGAATTTTAATTCCTCTGCATTTCTATTTGAAATGTCACTAACGGTTATTCCAGAAGGAGTAAGATCACCATTAGAATTCAGCATTGCATACTCAAAAACACCTTTACTATTCCGTAAAAGAGTATACCCATCAAGCGTTTTTGCCCATTTTAGTCTTTCGTCACCCTGCATAATAATGGTAATTGTTGTACCATCGGGTTGTGTTACTTTAACTGGGTATGGATAAGCCGTCACACCCATTGCATTTTTTACAACTAGCCCTGTAAGAATAACGCAGAGCAAGAAAAAAATTTGTAGATTTTTTTTCATAGGTTTGATTAGTTTTAGGTTAGGTATTTAAAAACTGTTAAAAATGGAGAATTGAATTTTCAACGCTCTATCAGTAACTACTATTTAGCCGCGGAGTAATAACTATTTTTTTATAGTAAAAACTCCTGTTTTGATTTTCGAAATAACTTTTCTCAAATTTTTAGCCCAATATAGGAAGCGGGGTAATTCAAGTCAATTCCTTTTTTTTCTGAATCCTATAGTTACTAAATGTAAGTAGAAGTAGATATTATTACTTTTTGTATTCTATAAATCTTTCAGATTTTTCTTTAAATGAATTCTGCTTTTTTTTATGGGCGTTTATCTATATTTTTTATTGATTTCTAGAAAATTATAAGATGAAAAATTTTTTTAAGATACTTCAAAATCGACTTCCCATTACAATCATGGTTTATATGAAATTACAATTCATAACACCCATTTCCATGGCAGAATTTAAATGGTTTCACATAGGGAGAAACGAGTTTTTTTTCTATAAAAACCACTTGATCTACTTTTTAAAAAACAAAAAAGACACAATGCGTTTATATTATGGATTTTAGCACATAGAAAAAAACAACATGAATAAAAAAAGGTGTCTCAAATCCTGAGACACCCTTTCAATTTTCTAAAGAGATTTTTAAATCGCTCCTAATTTCTTTCCAACCTTTGTAAACTTTTCAATTGCAAACTCAACCTGCTCCTTGGTATGGGCAGCACTGATTTGAACTCTAATTCTTGCTTTTCCTTTTGGAACAACAGGGAAATAAAAACCAATTACGTAAATACCTTCTTCAAGCAGAGCACTGGCAAACTCCTGTGATAATTTAGCATCGTTTGGTAGATGTCCGAATAAAACAGGAACTATTGAATGAACACCAGGAACAATGGAGAAACCAGCATCTGTCATTCCTTTCCTGAAGATTTGAGTATTCTCATATAATCTATCGCGAAGCTCAGTGGTTTCAGATAACATATTAAGCACCTCAAGTGTAGCACCAGCAATTGCGGGAGCAACTGAGTTCGAGAAAAGGTAAGGGCGTGAACGCTGACGAAGCATATCAACAATTTCTGTACGACCCGAGATACAACCACCTGATGCTCCACCTAACGCCTTACCAAAAGTAGTAGATATGATGTCAACTCTTCCCATTGCATTACAATATTCAGAGGTACCGCGACCAGTTTTACCAATGAAACCAGTTGCATGCGAATCATCAACCATTACCATCGCATCATACTTATCTGCAAGATCACAAACTTTATCTACCTGAGCAATGATACCATCCATTGAGAAAACGCCATCGGTTACAATCATCTTGTAACGGCAATGGCTTGCCTCTTGAAGAATCTTTTCAAGATCAGCCATATCGTTGTTCTTATAACGGAAACGTTGAGCTTTGCAAAGTCTCACACCATCAATGATTGATGCATGGTTAAGTTCGTCAGAAATAATTGCATCATTCTCACCAAGGATTGGTTCAAAAATTCCACCATTTGCATCAAATGCAGATGAGTAAAGAATTGTATCTTCTGTCCCAAGGAACTCGCTTAGTTTTTTTTCTAAATCTTTATGAATTTTTTGCGTTCCGCATATGAATCGAACTGAAGACATTCCAAAACCATACTCCTCCATTGCCTTATTTGCTGCAGCAATAACACGTGGATGAGATGAAAGACCAAGATAATTGTTGGCACAAAAATTCAACACATCTTTTCCATTGGCAACAATATCAACCCTTTGAGGAGTTGTGATAATTCTTTCAGTTTTATAAAGCCCATCGTTTTTAATGGTTTCAAGCTGTTGCTTTAAATCCTCTTTAATTTTGTTATACATAATGAAATATGATTAAAATGTTTTTTTTAAGATTTTTTCAAAGGTATATTTTTTCCTCGTCAAAATTTTAATTTTTCATTTTTACAGCGAAAATGAGAATACATAGGCATTCCGGATTAAAATTATCTGTTCGCATGGCAACTAACTAGGAATCAATAGAGAAAATCTATAAAATTAACTTACGAAGGATGTTGTTTTTTTAGATTCAATTATTATATTCGCATGTTATCAACAACTAATTAACAACCAAAAAAACCACCACTATGCCTTATCGTCGATTACCAAACACAGATGTTGCCCGAATTAAGGCGTTAAAAACCGCTTATAGTAAAGGCAAAGAGTTACCTCCATTTAAGCTCGCATTCTCTCAAAGTACTTTTGCCAAAATCGAACTATTCATTAACTCATTCGAGAAGGCCATGATTAACTACAAGGCAACTTATAACATGCAGATAGAAAAGAGTAAGGATTATAATGTGATAATGAAGAAAGCAAAACTCTATTTATCACACTTTATTCAAGTGGTTAATATGGCAATTGCCAGAGGCGAACTACCCGATAAAACAAGGACAATTTATGGAATGGATATCGATGAGGGTAAAGTTCCTTCGTTAAACACGGAGAAAGACATGATTGAGTGGGGCAAAAAAATAATCGAAGGGGAAGCTAAACGAATTATGAGCGGACAGCAACCCATTACAAATCCAACAATTGCTGTGGTAAAGGTTCGTTTCGAGAATTTTGTAGAATCTTATAATCATCAAAAGATTCTTCAACAAAACACTCAACGCATGCTCACTGAACTTGATGCATTAAGAAATAAAGCCGATGATATAATCCTAAATATTTGGAATGAAGTTGAAGCCACTTTTAAAGATCTTCCTGATGATCTTAAAAGAGAACGTTCATCTGAATATGGGCTTGTGTATGTATATCGTAAAAATGAACTTAAAGGTCTGCAGTTACTAAAGCGCAGCCTATTTGAATATACCAATTCTTAGCCCTTCGCTCTTTATTTTCAATAGAAGGATTATAACTAATATAACACTAATTAAACCCAGAGGCCACATAACCGATAGACCTCCTACATTTTCTGTTTCGGCAGGAATATTTCCTTTATATATCAAAGCATAGCCAACGATTGCTATCGCATTATTGATAAAGTGAGCAATAATTGACAGCCAAATTGATCCTGACCAAACGTATAGGTATCCAAGCATTACACCCAAAGCAAATCTTGGTAAAAATCCTTGGAATTGCATATGCATTGCGCTAAATAGTATAGCCGAAATTATTACACCCCAAAATATTTTGCCTGTTATATCAGTAAAAATTCTTTGAAATAAGCCTCTAAATATTAACTCCTCACCTATTGCAGGAAGAACTGCAATCATAAATATATTAAGCAATAAACCCCCAATGCTATCTACAGCCATAAATGCTTTTGTAAGCACTGCAGCCTTTTCCTCCATATCAATCATCCATTGAGGCATTGGTACTAACTCGTTCAAAGAGGCTAAGAAATTAATGGCAGGAAAAGCAACAATTACAGTTAGAATTGATAGGGCAACAAGGTTATTGTTAACTTTTTTTAATCCAAGATACTGAACCGGTTGAGCCGAAAAGAATTTAGCAAGAATAAATCCAGGAACAATAAACATTCCTATGCCTTGACAAATTTGTAAAATTTTTAATGTGGCTAATGCCTCAGGAACAGATGGGTTTGGGCTTGAAATATAAGACAATGCGGCCGAACCATATAATGAAAATACGATAATAGAGCCTATAACCATAAAAAGTAGCATTCCTGCTAAACAAAAAAGCAATATAAGCGATATTTTGACAGTAGGTGATGCATCCCTAAAGTATGTTGAAATCATATTTTATCAATTTTTGTTATTAAAAACAACAAATATAATTGAAAGGAACGATTGGTATCAGAAGAGTGTATATTTTTGTAGGCCAAATTTTTTAAAATTGAAAATAGGAGATGTTGATTTAGGCTATAGGCCAATACTTTTAGCACCCATGGAGGATGTAACAGATCCTTCGTTTAGGTTGTTGTGCAAACAATTCGGGGTAGATATGATGTATACAGAGTTTATCAACTCTGATGGGCTTATTCGTGACGCTCGCACCAGCGTTGCTAAACTTGGTATTTTCGATTACGAACGACCCATTGGCATACAACTATATGGACATGAAATTGATAGTATGGTTGAAGCAACACGTGTTGCGACCAATGCTAAGCCAGATGTTATTGATATCAATTTTGGCTGTCCTGTTAAAAAGATTGCCAATCGTGGTGCAGGTTCGGGTATGATGCGCGATGTTCCAAAAATGGTAGAGATGACTCGCCAAATTGTGAATGCAACAAACATTCCTGTAACAGTAAAAACTAGATTGGGATGGGACGATGCAAGTAAAAACATTGTAGAAATAGCAGAAAAATTACAGGATGTTGGAATAAAGGCCCTTACCATTCATGGCCGCACGCGAGCCCAACTATACAAAGGCGAAGCCGATTGGAAGTTAATTGGTGAGGTAAAGAATAATCCTCGGATGACCATTCCCATTATTGGCAATGGTGATATCGATAGCCCTGAAAAAGCAAAACTTGCCTTTGATACTTTTGGTGTTGATGGAATTATGATTGGCCGAGCAACATACGGAAGACCCTGGATTTTTAAGGAGATAAAACACTATCTCAAAACAGAGGAAAAACTAAAACCTTTTACAATCCCCGAAAAGGTTGAACTAGCAAAATTTCATCTTCTAAAGTCTGTTGAACTAAAAGGAGGAAAAACTGGCATTTTCGAAATCCGCAGGCATCTTACCTCATATTTTAAAGGGCTTCCTCATTTTAAAGAGATGCGATTAAAACTTGTAACATCTATGAATCCAGAAGAGTTACTTGCATTGCTAGATCAAGTTGCTGAAATATATTCCGACTTTGTTCCTGATGAAAGCATCAATCCTTCGCCTTGGTCGTATTAAACCTTCTCAAATTAATCTTTAAAAACTAGCATTTCAAATCATTAACAGTCAAATAACAAAAAGAGAGCGCCTTAAAATACTTAGGCGCTCTCTTTTATTATTAATAAGACCTAGACTTCAGGTTCGTCTTTAGCCTTTTTTTTATCTTTTGGTTTTACTTCATCTTTTATAATTTCAACATCAGAAATCATATCATCTTTCTTTTGAGTTCCTTTCAGATAGTCTGGTAATTCCATGCCTGCCATTTTAAATAGTTCTTCGAAAGGAGGAATTGAACCAAGCATTCCAGAAAGGAAATTCGCAGTAGTAGGTGATTTACCGTCCTTGCCACTACCCATTGTATCCCAAACAGTAATTTTATCAATTTTAAGATTTTTAATGGCTTCAACCTGTGTTTTAACTAGTTCAGGGAGTTTATCAGCAATCATAAGCATAACTGCGCTATTCGCATTATTCCCAGCTGCATTAACAAGTTTTTCAAAACCTTCTGCTTGCTTGCTAAGAATCTCATAAATACCTTTAGCTTCAGCTTGCATTTTCATGTATATTGCATCAGCATCTCCTTTTGCATGTCGACGTGTTTGCTCTGCTATAGCTTCTGCATCGATTTCAACTTTTTCTTTATCAATCTGAGCAGGTACAACAATGTTTGCTGTTTGAGTTGCCTTGTCTCTTTGAGCTCTTATTTCTTCTGCCTTTTTCTCAGCAGCGTACGCTTCTTCTAGAGCCTTAGCTTGGCTAACTTTTTCTGCTGCTACTGCCCTACGTTCTGCTTCTGCCTCTCTTTCACGACGAATTGCATCTGAATTAGCGATGGTAATTCTTGCTGTGTTCTCCCCTTCCACAGCGGATGCATCAGCAGCAGCAACTTGAACACGTTGGTCTTGCATTGCATTCGCTTCACCAATTGAGCCATCTCGATTTTTCTCTGCAACTGTTTTCTTTGCATCGTTTATCGCTTTTGCTGCTGCTTCTTTTCCAAGTGCCTCAATATAGCCCGATTCATCATTAATATCAGTAACGTTAACGTTGATCAGTTTTAAACCAATCTTTTTAAGTTCAGCCTCAACATTTGAAGAAACTGCAGCAAGAAATTTATCCCTGTTGCTATTAATCTCTTCAATGTCCATTGTTGCAACAACAAGACGCAACTGACCAAAAATGATATCTTTTGCCAAATTGCTTATATCTGTTTGGGTTAGTCCAAGCAAACGTTCGGCAGCATTGGTCAT
>DQHR01000096.1 GCA_003531155.1 Bacteroidales bacterium
AACCATTTACAAAATTAAAGATCTCAAAAATATAAATTGTTTTGATATAAATTAAGGTTATTAAAATCAATTCTAATGAATTATACATTAATGTATCATAAAAAGTTATGATTATTTGACAAACTTAAGATATCCAGACGTCAATATTAATAAAAAAGCCTACTTTGAGGAAAGTAGGCTTAAAACTGTACATTAAAAAAAACAAAATCAGTAGATAAACTTCCTAATTTCCATAGTTTTTATAACAATATCAACAATCTCGCGAATTGTAAGAGTCATACTATTAAACGAGATATCAAAACGAGTATAGTCAGTATTTTTCCCACCAAAATAATCACGAAACTCTTCACGTTGTCTATCAATACTAAGTATAAAGGCTTCAGTTTCTTTCAAATCATCAATATGCATTTTCTCCGAAACCCTCAGTGCTCTCCATTCAAGAGGAGCTTCAAGGTTGACATGTAGCGATTGTGACATATCTCGAGTAATGGCTACACCTCCCCTACCAAGAATTACAACCCTTCCACTACAGGCAATTGAGCGAATTACCTCACGTACTGTTTTTCGTATTATTCTATCGCTTTTGTAGTATCTGCTTGAAAAGGAATGAAGAATATCATCCATCATCGTCTTTTTCTTTGCCTCCATTACATAGTTTATCTCATCAGGAGGAAGATTTAGGGCAAGAGCAGCGGCATTTTGGATCTCCTCTTTCCCAATCCATCGCCACTGCTCATTACTTTTAAAATGATAGCGATAATTTAGTTCATCAACAAGCATTTGAGCAACCTGAGTGCCAGAGCACCCCATTTCGCGCGAGATAGTGATAACTGGCCCAGGTTCGGGGCATGGTTTATGACACTCCTTGTGCCTATTAACCAAATATTGAACCAGATCTACTTTTGCCATGGTAGTAATTTTAAACGAACTGAGGTTATTAAAATCCTTCAGACCTACACAAAACCTTCGGCAAAAAACGATTCCTATTACAGTATAAATTTATCCCAAAATTTATGAAAAATCAATTTAAACCAAAAGAATATCAAAGTTTTGCTAAAAAACAGAAAAAGGCATACAAAACTAATTTATAGTTCTAGCATACCTTTCAGTTTTTATTTATGAATTTAACTGGAAAATTCTACTTACTCAAGCAATACTCTTTTTTGAGTGCTTTGAAAGTTTCTTTAACTGACTCAATTTTAGTAGCCAAATATGCGTTGGTTCCAGCAAAAGCATAACCATGTTCAAAATTGCCTTTAAACGCACTGATAAGCGCAGTAATAATACAGTACGGACTCGATGAAACCTCACAAGTTTTGATACATTTGAAAGGGCATTTAATGGGTTGTTTTTGCCCCAACTTAACTTTATCAAGAAATCTGTTCCCAATAGCTCTACCAGGCATACCAACTGGGCTCTTTATTATAGTAATATCTTCTTTTTTTGCATTAATATACGATTGCTTAAATGCTTCTGAGGCGTCGCACTCGGTAGTAGTTACAAAACGGGTTGCCATTTGCACCCCTGATGCACCTAAATTCATTATATCCTTTATATCCTGACCAGTATATATACCACCTGCAGCTATAACCGGAATAGATTGCTTGTATTCATCCTCGAACCATTTAACCTGAGTAACTACATCTGGGATTAACCTTTCTAATGAATAATTATCATCTTCAATCTGCTCAGCTTTAAACCCTAAATGTCCTCCAGCTTTTGGCCCCTCAACTACAATTGCATCAGGCAAATAATTGTATATCTTTTTCCACTTCTCACAAATCAGTTTAGCTGCTCGTCCTGATGAAACAATAGGGACAAGTTTTGTAGTACTATCACTTTTAAGAAAACTTGGCAAATCCAGTGGTAATCCTGCTCCCGAAAAAATGATATCGGCTTTTTCAGAGATAGCCGTTTTAACCATATCTGCAAAATTCGACATGGCTACCATAACGTTAACTCCAATAACACCCTTTGTTTTCTCTCTTGCCTTACGAAGTTCTTCTTTAAGCCCATGAATACTTGCCTCTATATAATCCGTTGTAAAATCGCGATAGAGCAAACCAAGTCCTGCGCTAGAAATAACTCCAACACCTCCCTCGTTAGCAACGGCAGAGGCTAATCCTGACAAAGAGATCCCCACTCCCATACCACCTTGAACTACAGGTACTGCAATTGCTAAGTTCCCAATTTGTAATGGTTTCATTATATATGTATTTATAGGACAAAGGTACTATTAATTACCTCAATTGTACGATTGTTTAAGATTATTAATGCGTTTAATTTTAATTCGAAGATATAATCGCAGCAGACTACCTGCTATTTCCATAAAATTGATAGAATTTATTATCACAATTAATTGGTACTTTTTTAGTAATGTCTTCGAATTTTAACATCAACTCAGCATCTCATTTAATCATTATTTTCAGAAAGTTTAACCTATAAAAACAATCGTGTATCAATAACATATAATAGAATAACAAACAATAACTTACTTTATGTATTTTCATACAAAATAGTTTTAGCTATGAGAAAAAATATTTTCACATCCATGTTATTAATATTGAGCGTATTAACATCCACAAATGCTCAAAACAAGAAAGATTCAATTCCTTCTTTTCTAGGAGTATCATACATGCCTGCACAGAATTGGAAAGTATGGAATGTAACTAACGATGACGGCGATTTCTTAAAGCATAAGTTTGATGTAAACTCTCAATCAACGTTTGAGGGAAACTTTGGGATAAATAAAATTGGGGTTAGACTTGGTCTTTCAGCAAATATTGAGAATAACTTTATTGGAAAGGCTTATCGTTATGGAGGGTACATTGGTTACAAAAGCATATGGCTAAGAATACAATCATCAAAGGTTTCTGGTTCGGTGGAATGGAGTGGCACCAATCCAACATCATTTCCAAGAACAAACACATTTGCGAGTAATTATTTTACTATTGAATTACTTAAATCATCAAAAGCGTATAAGGTTATGGCTGGTGGTGCTGAGATGAATAGAATACTCGGGACTTATTGGGGTATAGGGTACACAACCTTATCAATACCCCTAAAAATTAGCACATTAACTACTCCCGGCGGTAGAGAGAATCAGAAATTTGGTAAACCCGCTTACGATTCACTATTTAAAGCAAAATATTACACTGCCAGCTTTGGTTTTGATATACTTCGACAACTATGTATGACTGGCGGTCGAATTGGTTCTATTCCAGGCAAACCAGCACAAAAATTTGGAATATACGCCGCCACACAAGATAAAATTGGATTTGGTCCAGGGACACATTCCGATTTTGCAGTTCGAATGGCTGAAGAACAAAACCCTGGGTTAAAGTTTGTCGACCCTAAAGGTTTTTCAACATTAGTACACTACTATTTATCAGTTGGCTTCAGGTACACGGTTACTATTAAACCAATGTTTATGGTTTTTGCAGCGGGATATGACTTCGAAGGTGCTGGGATTATCAATTTTGGTGGAGCTGCCGATACAAAAACTGATCTTGGCTGGGAATCCAGTTTCTTTTACGTAGCCCATGGGGTAACTTTCAAAATATACCTCTCGTGGATTGGGAAGTAGCACATTCCTAAAACTAAATTGATTTGGGGTAACCAAATTCACAAAATATATTCGATTCAGATTGTATCTTTGAAATATTGGTCACAGCTTTTACAGTGTTTTGAATTTGAATCAAAAGGTTGTGAATTGCTTTCAGATTGTATCTTTGAAATATTGGTCACAGCAACACCTCTGGTTTTGCCCTTCTTGAATTTGTTGTGAATTGCTTTCAGATTGTATCTTTGAAATATTGGTCACAGCTATCAGGATTATATGTAAAATCACCTATCGGTTGTGAATTGCTTTCAGATTGTATCTTTGAAATATTGGTCACAGCGTACCCTAACATTACGAGTTGACCAATAATTATTTAGGCAACAAAACGGATTAAAAAAAGTGACCAAATAGAAATCCACGGAAAGGAACTTTCGTGGATTTTTTATTTCTATACATTTCTAATCAAACACTTCGGACGAGCATATGTGCAAAGGATTGTGAAGCAGCTACCTGACCCCCTGTATAAAAGTTTGAGCGGACTAAACCCTTGGATAACATACTATCTTGACAATTTTTCATACAGCTTGTTATGCAGTCGGCTTTTTCATTTCCTCTTGATTTTTGAGATTGTCTTTCCTATTGATTTTGTTGGGTTGTCCATATCTTTTATTGCAAAGCCAATTGCTTCTTTTATCAATGCCTCTACTTTTGCGTTTCTGTAATCACTCGATTTTTTTACATCTATGTGACGAATTAAATTGCCTGTCCCTGTTAAGAGGTTGCTGGGATCTTTTAGAAGCATCCCTTTGTTAAACCCTAGGTTTAGATGGTTTGTGTAAATTGGCAACATACAAAAAGCATCAGAGAGTTTGTCGGTTATAGAAAAAACTGCTGTCAAAGCGTGTGTATGATACAGAAGTTCATTACTATCAGGATACAATTCCAAGATGTATTTTCTTAAATCTTTAAACAGATCAATAACATTTTGGTCTTTATAGGCCAACAAGTATTGAAAGTCGGGGTGTATTGGTCTTGAATTTATCATCTAGCACTATTGTCGTATTGCATTGCACAAATAAGGTTTCCTTCTGTGTCCAAAAATTTCGCAATCCAACCCACATAAGGAATAGATGTTTTAGGCATTAGAAGTTGTCCTCCATTGTTTTTTACACGGTTAATAATTTCTTCAATATTCTCAACACCAATAGTGCATTCCAAACCGATTATTTTCTCAGGAATTGGAGAATATTTCCTTGATTGCAATGCTCCAATGAGTTCTCCATTTTCAGTCTTCTCGGCTTTAATCTGCAAAAAGTCAGATTGTCCGTAAGAGTTGAAACCCCAATCAAATACTGCATCATAAAAATTCTTTGCCCGTTCAATGTTGTCAGTGTGAATGGCAAAATGTGTCATTTTATTTTTCATTTCCCTGAATTTTAATGATTAATGAATTAGTGGTTTATTGCCTTTACCTCCTTTAAAAAATTTATTATCGCTTTATTATACTCCTTTGGTTCGTCCCACCAAATGATATGCCCTGCATTTTCAACGAAGACATATTTTCCTTTCAATAAATCAGAATACTCATACACTGATGAATATTCACCTTGGTCGTATTGACCTTGCAGAACAAGTGTTGGAATATTTAGTTGTTTTAGTGTATCTCTAACATCTTCAAGATTGCCATAGTAGTTACTAAATCCGTGCGAATAGCCACCTGCACCACCCTCTTCTGGTTTTACATTTTTAGGATATGCAACCATTCCTTTTGTAAATTNNGTTGGTGTAATCATCAAACTCCTTATCACTTGCCCATTTAAAATTAAATATCATTGCACAGAGCATGGACATCACAATTCTTGGTTGCAGAAAATCTTTTTCCGTTTGTTCAAAGACTTCTATGGGCGTTTTAAAACGATATACTGATGGTGTTGGATATATTTTATTCATATCAGTCATACTACCGTCTACATCTTCCCTGTATGGTTGTAAATCACCTGGTGATGAAAGGATTAATTTATCAACACTCACTGAATATTTTGCGGTATAATGTGTAGCCAGAATTCCTCCATAAGAGTGTCCGATTAAAATAACTTTTTTCGCCTTTATTTGAGAATAAATAATTTCGTTAAGATCGTTTAAATGCCTTTCAAAAGAATAATCTTTGGGTTTGGGTAGTCGGTCTGATAAACCTGAGCCAATTTGGTCATATAGGTAAACATTATATCCTTTTTGAGCCACTTCTTTCATCTGGTTGATAATAGCCGAATGAATATACCCTCCTGGTCCACCGTGTAAGAAAATAATGGTTGATTTACTATTCGAAGAATCGCCATCGATTTTTGTATAAGCAATTTTGTATCCATTTTGCATTGTCCAATACTTTGTATCTGGCCTTGGTTGAATAGGCTTAATGGTTTGTTTTATAGGTATTAAACTCCATATAAAAAGTATAAGTAGAAATATTCCAATGGCGCGAAACGTCCATTTAATAATTCTTCTTAATAACGTCTGTTTTTTCTTTAGTGACATAATTTCAATTTTTTAGAAATGTATTTTTTGTTTTTTTAAATATTCAGACCAATAAACCAATGCTTTTGAGGTGCTAAAAACGGGATTTGATTGATGGTCGGCAAGTGGTGTTAAATAGGAATTATATTCTAAATGTTTTGGGTCAATTTTTTTCAGCATTTCATTCAATTCGTGAAAACTTGCTATGATGTTTGGATTTTCATTTACACCAGCACTAAAAAACAAATAACTTTCTTCAAGATATTTTTGCTTCTGAACACTACTTTCTAATTGCCTGATGATTATGTTATCAAAACGCCACGCTGGTGTACTGTAACAAAACCGTGCATTGAACAAACTTGGTTGTTCTATTAACGTATAGAGTACAAATAACCCTGCCCGTGAATGCCCACTGATGGTTCTATAATTTGTAGTACGATAATTATTATCTACAAACGGAATAAGCTCATCTTTGATGAATTTAAGAAAATTGTCGGCTTTGCCAAAGGGACTTGTAGTGTCGCCCGTTTCGGTTTGCATAAAAGGCGGAGTTAAATCTGTTTCTCGTTTACCCTTATTGTTTAGTATCCCAACAACAATACTTTCAGGAGTTATGTCTGATGATGATAGCGTAAATAGTCTATCGGAAATGTCAAAGTCTAATTTACCAGCATCTAACACAAACATTACGGGATACCTCTTATTGGGTTCTTTCGCATAATTCAAAGGTAAATGCACCACTATTTTTCTCTCTTCCTCTAATCTTTCGGAATACATTTTTGTGAATACTAAGCTATCAATAATTCGTTTTTCTTGTGCCCTTATGTGTCCTAAGATTACAAGAAGTATTGCAAGGAATAATATATATTTTTTCATTTAATCTACCTCTAAGTTGTTTTTGGTGTTTACAGGTATAAGTGACTTTTTTGATATTTTCATTCCAAAAAGCGGTATGAGTATCTTCACTCTTTTGATAATAAATTCGTAGAGAATAAAACTACCAATGAACGTGCTTAGCAGAACTATCAAAAATTTCAACCATGTATTTATTTCCAGTGGGAATACTAACAACGATGCTAAGTAAATCATCACCATGTGCATAATATAAATTGGGTAAGCAGCCATACTTAAATATCTCAACGTTGCACTGTCTTTATTCAAATATTGATGAGAAAAAGCGAAAATCGAGAATATCCAAACATTAGACTCCAAAACTAATAGCAGCTGGTGTACTTGCATCTGCGCTGATAACAGACGATTACCATACAATACAATAGCAAATGCTAGTAACGCCCACTTCCATTGAAGTAGCAATTTCCAGAATGCATCCCCTGCAAGCATAAAGCAAAATCCAAAAAAGAATGCAATCAGTCCCAGAAAGAAACCGTGCCAAGTCATGGCGTACATTTCATAGATGGCGGGTTTAACCAAAACCTGTTCAACCATAAAAATGGCAACAACAACAATTAAGCCCAGTGGCGTACTGAATAGACGCTTCAATGTATTAACTATTTTTACGTTACCTTTCTGTTTGATATAATAAAGAGCAGGAAGCAGAAGTAGCACATAAATAAATATGTTTGCAAGAAACCAAAGATGCCCTGTACTAGGGTAATAGTTGATTTTCTGCGAATAGTGATACTGCAAAAGAAAGATGTGCAAAGGGACAATAATAAAAAAGCCAAATACAAACGGGATTAGAATCCTTCTGGTTCTTTCTGTAAGCAGCTGTTTCCAACTCCTATTTTGAAGAGCAAAAAATACGCCCATTCCAGATACAAAAAACAAGATAGGTATCCTCCAAACATTAAGCATCGCCATTGCTGGCCATAATGAGGATAAGGACTCTCTGTTGGTAATGAACCAAACCATATACCCCCAAGGCTGAAAGCCAATGGCTGTGTGATAAATCAACAGTAAACCAATGGCAATCACCCTTAAAGCGTCAATGTCGTATCTTCTTTCGGTATAAGTCATTTTATGAAAGTTATTTTTAACGTCAGTTCGATTTAAGCTGTCATCCTGAGCAGAGCTAAGGATCTAAATGTCTCTACTATAGATGCTTCACTCTCCCGCCAATGCGGGACAGGCTGTTCAGCATGACATCAAATCTAAATTTATAAATATTGAGTATCAATGCATTACTCTTAAATCGAGCTCACGTTATTTTAGTAGAGCAGCTACCTGTGGCCTTGTATTTTCAATATACCCCAAATCCAGTTTAAGCCCCATGGGCTCAAGCATTGTCCCTAAACCTTTGTAGATCTCCCTAACTTCCGTAAAAGAACCAGCAACTGTTTCGTAGGGCGTTTGACCATACTTATTCTTAATTGTTTTATTTGCCCCCTTGCTTAGCAATAGTTTGACAATTTCAGGTTTACAAAAGAATGACGCTGTGTGTAGAGCAGTAGAGCCATCATTATTTTGGATATTTAAATCTGCACCTGCATTAATAATCATTGTTGCTATTTCTATTTTATCAAAAACAATAGCTGTGATTAAAGGGGTTGAACCATTTATGGGTTCTCTCTTGTCTAAGTTTTTCCCGAACGCAATATGTTGTTTCAGAACATCCACGTTATTCGTAATAATTGCAGTGTGAATATCTACCGACGGTTCTTTTGCTTCTGTTGAACCTGACTTATTTTGTCCTTTGCAAGAAGTTATTACAAAGAGCGAGGCCGCCATTAGGGTGTACATTCCTTTGATTTTAAATTGATTTTTCATATAAATTACTTTTTAAGTTTATTAATAATATAATTGTTGTTATTGGTCTTTTTCTCTAAATTCCAGAATATCTCCAGGTTGACATTCCAATGCCTTGCAAATTGCTTCCAGGGTACTGAATCGTATTGCTTTAGCTTTTCCTGTTTTTAAAATGGAAAGATTGGATAAAGTCAAATCAACCTTTTCGGAAAGCTCATTTAGCGACATCTTTCGCTTTGCCATCATTACATCTAAATTTACTATTATAGGCATGGCTATATGGTTAGGTCGTTTTCATTTTGAATTTCAACTCCTTTTGAGAATATAGTAGCAATGACATAGATTACAGCCCCCATCAAAATAAATGCTTGACTGTCTGCCCAAAATTGATTTAAGTTGTCGGGAACAAAACCGTGATGCATTAAACTTTTAACTAACTGTCTGGCGATGTAACTCAACAGTCCAATTGAAAGGGTATAATAACTAATTTGCGAAATTTGTCTCGCAACAAAATTGTTGAACGGTTTTGACAAATCCATTTTATGCATTAGTCTGATAACAGTGTAAAATAGGCAAGCTTTTAAAATTGAAATAATTAGAATAAAGCTATAAACACCAAAAAAAGTCAATTTACTGTCTTTATACATTTCAGTTAAGTCCAATTTTTGATAAAGATTTTGGACAAATTCAGGTTTGAACAGACTGAAAAAGAAATTTACTATTAAGCCTCCTGCTTCAATAGACAAGCCTACAAAAATGAGCCAAGCCACAATGTATAAGCCCCAAAATACGAAATTGTTTGTTTTTGACATCACTCTTTAAATTTAAATTATGTCACAAACATAATAAATATTTATTGATAAACAATAAATAATAATCTTTTTTCAATAAAATATTTATTTGCACTCTGAAAAAGAAGAATGAAATGATAATAGATCTTTGTTCAACTTATTACTATATTAAGATAAATAATTCCATTTTCTTTCAAATGGTCTCATTATCAATATTATTAAGCACAATTCCCAAAACGCCGGAAGGTTAACCATTTTTATTGACCTTTCAGCATCGACAGACCTGAAAGCGTCAATCGTAAAATCGTTAGCGAAACGACTTGGTATACCATACCATTCATTATTTTGACACCATAGGATCTTTGACTCTAGCGAGTCAATAATATTGGTTAATTCACGCAGTTTCAACATTGAACTCCATCAGCTCGAGCGACGCTGATAGATCTAAATGAAGCCAAGGCTATCCAAACAGTTCGGCCTTTGCCTCTTAAGTTTTATTGAAAAGAATCGTGCAGCGACAGGAATGGTGAGTTGTTTTGGTTGCCCAGAATACAAGGAGGGAGACATCACAAAGCATTTTTTTTAAAGTAAAACTTCGTATTTAAACGCTCGAATGTGTAAAACAAAACCAGGATTCTTTCGGGATGAAAAAATCCTAGCCACTAGGTGCGGACGAGCCGCCGGAGTGTCAGACTACTGTTATTATGGTTGACGGGACACTTCCCCTTTCGGGTAGGTTTTCTTTCGTCCGTATCAGGTTTAAACTCTCTTTTTACAGTTCGCTTTATCTCTGATACCCGCTCCTTAATTTGCTGAACCAGCGTTTTAGTTATCCTGCGATTTCTACTCTGCTGCTCTCAACCGACTTTTTCTCCATTTTACTGAAAACTAGTTTCGGTCTTTACATCTCAAGGGCAAACCTTTTATCGCTCATCTGATAGAACAAATTTACATCGGGAAGAACCCCATTTCAAGTATATTATCGATTTGATATTCACTAGATTTAAACAGGAGTAGTTAACAATTGTTTATAACGTACAAAGTTCTTGTTACAGCTACATTTGAGCGGAAAAAAATCAAGTTAAATTGATGATATTAACAATTCTAGAAACTTTTATTGAATACATCGCGATGATTCTCGAGCATAAATTTAAACCAGTAAGTATAACTTTCTGGTTTGGCTTTTATATCTTCTAGCAGCTCATTCCAATTAATCCATCGCCAATCGCTTACTTCAGAGGGATTAGGGTTTGGTGAAGAATCAAAACTACCAACATATACGTGGTCTAACTCATTCTCGATCATCCCATCCCGAAAATCGATTCGATAATGAAAAGTTTTTACAAAACTGAGTTGACAATCAAATCCCATCTCCTCAATCAATCGCTGATGAACAAACTGCTCCATCTCAAAACCTTTTGGCAAATGGCTGCAGCAGGTATTTGTCCATAAACCGGCCGAATGGTATTTATCCATTGCCCTTCGCTGTAACAAAAGTTCACCTTTAGTATTAAAAATGATTATTGAAAATGCTCTATGCAGTAACCCCTTACGATGCACCTCAAGTTTATCATCGAACCCAACAACCTTATCGTTTAAATCAACTAGAGCAATTAGATTATCCATTAGTTTTTTCGACTAAAATAAGTATTCATACTGATTTTACGCCACAAAACTTTGATTTTCTCTATTTACCAATACTCCTTTGGAGTTTGAAATATCAAGGATTTTGTGCAGCTGTTCAATATTGATAGATGTTGCAATGCCTTTATCATCCCAGTGCTTTTTACAGCCACAATGATCGAGGAAAATACATTGCGAAGCAATATTTAATTCGATCATCTCATAACCACCCATCAATAGATTGAGTACACAAGCAACTCCAACTAATGCCATATCTTCATTGTCTTTCCAACGTTGTAAGAATTTCGTAAAATCAGAACTATGAGGTATTAAGTAAACATCAACTCTGTGTGGCAATAAACTCTTAAATACTTTACCAACATTACAATTCGAACTACAACCAACGCACTTCCGCTCAAAGCCGTTATCAAGAGCAACACATGCTTTATCACTATCTAATCTCATACATGTTGGAAGGAGTACTATCTTTTGCTTTGCTTTGACAAACGTATCCTTCAACTCCCTATTTAGCATTTCTGCGCCAACCATATTCAAGTGATATTCAACCTCTTTCCTTATTGCCAAAGCGTAATCTTCTCTGCCTTTGTAGCCAACTTTAGCCTTTGAGACAAACCTATCAACATTAGAAGTATAACTGCTTAAACTTTTAGCGCACCTCTCCTCAAAAAGAACTGAAAAATCCNNTCTTGTCTATAAAGCAACTAAAATCAATACTCTTCATCGACCAAGCAAACTGTAGCCAAGTTTTCATTCGTTTAACCTCTTCGGAGTACTCACCTGTGGCATCAAGCCAAGTCAATAATCGATTAAACTCTTCAATATTGTGTTTAAGTTGTTTTTTTGATTGATTAAAAAGTAGCGGTGAGATTAAAAAACCTCTGATTTTATCAACCATTGGTTTTAAAGTTGAATTTCTTTTTCGAATGGAATAGAGCCAACTCAATGCCTTAGCAACAATAACAGGAGTTTTTTTCACATAAACCTCATTGCTACGCCACAGAACGCCTAGCATTATCAACTCCAGAAGGTATTCATTTTTAGACCTAAGTTTTTCAATACAGTTCTCACCTATAAATTGTCGATATGACTCAATGTAATCAGCAAATAATGAACTGGATTCGAAAAAAATCTCATCTGTAACTTCAGCTACATCTTTATAAAACTGTACATTGCTGCCTTTTAAGTTTAGCGTTGAATAAGTAATTGAAAACATTTTATATATAATTTAACTGTAGAACTAGGTCAAAAACTGAGCCAAAGATATTTCAACCTATTTTACCCAAAAAATGCAAATAGGTAAACCGGGAAAAAAGTCGGTCAAAGGCTGAAAAAAGGAGGTTAAATAAAAGAATGAAATTTCGAACTTTTTTGGTTAACTCAAGGCTTATACTTAATAAAAGTTCCATTGTAAAACTCATCAAAAGCTATATTAATTTCCTCCTCGGAGTTCATAACTATAGGTCCCTTCCACGCAATTGGCTCACCATGAGGTTTTCCACCTATTAAAATTAACCGTGCGCCATCGGCACCAGCTTTAACTTCAATACGATTACCTTTTTCGAACAGCACAAGTTCCTCATTACATACAAATCCATCGTACGCAGGGAAAACTGCTACACCATCATACACATAAGCCATACAGTTAAATTCTTCGTTAACCATACACGAGAAGTTGGAGTCAGGCCAAATCTTAACATCAAAATAGATAATATCGGCAAACAAATCATTGACCGCCCCATCAAAATGCTTATACTTTCCTGAAATCAATTTTATTCTTGTATCTGAATCCTCAACTAACGGAATATCGTTGGTAGTTATATCTCGATACCTTGGATTTGTCATTTTGTGGGCTTTCGGTAAGTTAACCCAAAGTTGAAAACCATACATCATCTCGTTTTGGGCTAATGGCATTTCCTGATGGATTATTCCGCTACCAGCCGTCATCCACTGAACGTCACCAGGGCCAATTACTCCAGAATTCCCTAAACTATCGCTATGCTCAACCTTTCCCTCAAGCATATATGTTACCGTTTCGATTCCTCTATGCGGATGCCATGGAAAACCAGCCATATAATCCTTTGGGTTATCAGAACCAAAATGATCGAACAGCAAAAAGGGATCTGTTTCGTAACGAGTTTCATATCCAAAAACTCTTTTTAACCGAACACCTGCTCCCTCAAGCGTTGATTGAGCCCTTAGCACTTTCTTTACTTTGCAAACCATTGCTAAAAATTTAGCGTCAAGTTAAGCTGATTTTAAATTGAAATCAAGTTATTTGGTGCATAGATTGAGACCTAAAAGTGTTTTGCAAATGGATTTCGATAGACGTATAAATAGCAGCACCAAAACCTTTATTAACAGTTGCTTTACAATAATTTCACTTATTAACAGTTATGTGTTGATATAAAAGATTTGGGATAGATAATCTATTCAACCAATTCTTAGTACTTTTATCGGAATTTCAACGTAAAGTAATATGCTAAATCGCAATATCAGGTTTATCCTTATAATCATCCTACTATCCTGCGCAAAAGGTATTAGCGCTCAAGAAACTACCATCTACACCAACTACGACGCATCCTTCAGAAAAGGGTTAGAACTTTACCGCAAGGGACAGTTTGGCGATGCACAAAAACAGTTCGAAACGGTTGCTATATCGATGGAGCCTGGTGCAAGTCAAATTAAATCGGATGCTGAGTTCTATCGGGCCATGTGTTCAATTGAACTAACCAATCAGGATGCTGAGTTTTTAATTGGAACTTTCATCAACAGCTATCCAGAAAGCCAAAAGGTTGATTTTGCATACCTCGAAATGGGGCGTTTGCGTTACAACGAGAAGGACTATAAAAATGCGCTATCATGGTTCAAGAGAATCGACAGAAAGGCCTTTAACGATGAACAAAAGGCTGATCTACAGTTCATGATTGGCTATAGCTATTTCAACCTCAACGAGTTTGATGCAGCAAGTCGAGCATTTTTCGAAATAAAGGATACCGATAATAAATTCGCATCACCTGCAACCTATTACTATTCACACATTGCTTACTCACAAAAGAATTACGCAACTGCGCTGAAAGGATTTCAGAAACTCCAAAAAGATGAAACCTTTGCTCCCGTTGCACCTTTCTATATCGCTCAAATTTACTACCTACAACATCAATATGATAAGGTTGTGGAGTTCGCTCCTGCTCTTATCGAAACAGCATCTGAAAAACGTGCACCTGAAATTGCGCGACTAGTAGGTGATTCATACTATCGACTGAAAGATTATGAGAAGGCGGCATCTTACTTCGAAAAGTATCTCGAAAAAACAAAAAATACATCGCGCGAGGATTATTACTTAATTGGGTACAACTATTACAAACTCCTTAATTATAGCCAAGCAGCAAAAAATCTTGAGAAAGTATCAACCTTAGAGGATTCGCTTAGTCAAAATGCCAATTACCATTTAGCCGATTGTTATATTAAGTTAAGCGATAAGAACAAAGCCCGTCAGGCCTTGGCCTTAGCATCAAAATTAAATTTCGATCCAGTTATCAAAGAAGATGCGCTTTTCAACTACGCAAAGATTACCTACGAGTTACTATACTCGCCTTTTAACGAAGCAATTGACGCTTTTAAATCATATATCGAAACATACCCCAATACCACTCGAACCGATGAGGCATACAACTATTTAGTTTTGGCCTATTCCAATACCCGAAACTACAAAGATGCATTGGAATCTCTCGAAAAAATTAAAGCCCAAGATGCAAGCATGAAGCGTGCTTATCAAAGGGTTGCATTTTTTAGGGGACTCGAACTTTTTCAAAATCTCAACTATAGCGAAGCTATCAAGAAGTTTGATTTATCGCTTAAATATCCCGACTATAACAGGACTATACTTGCTCAAACCTATTACTGGCAGGCTGAATCATATTACAGAATCGAAAATTACGAAAAGGCATTTGAAACCTACAATCAATTCCTTGTATCGCCCGGAGCATTTGGATTACCAGAATACAACCTTGCTCACTACAACCAAGGTTACTCATGCTTTAAACAAAAAAAATACGACGACGCCATCGTTTGGTTTAGAAAGTATACTGATATCAGCAAAGGAGATAAAAGCCAATTCGTAGGCGATGCATTTAACCGAATTGGGGACTCATACTTTATTCAACGAAAATACTGGACAGCAATTGATTACTACGACAAATCAATCTCAACCAACAGTATTGATATTGATTATGCGATGTTTCAACGAGGATTCTCACTAGGCTTAGTTGATAGACCCCAAAAAGAAATTGAAACATTACAGAAGTTAATCAAGAATTATCCTCAATCGAGCTATATTGATGATGCTATCTTTGAAATTGCAGAAAGCAATCAAAACCTTAAACAGTACAACGAAGCGATTAAGTATTACAAAAAGATTGAAGATGATTATGCTGGAACCAGCTACCATGTAAAAGCATTAGTACAACTAGGCTTAATTTTCTTCAATCAAGATAAACCAGACAGTTCATCTGTTTACTATAAACGAGTAGTTGAAGAATATCCAGGCTCGACTGAAGCAAAAAATGCCTTAGTGGGAATCAAAAATATTTATGTTGATAAAGGTGATGTTGATGCTTACTTTGCCTACGCTGGTCAACTGGGTAGCATGGCAAATATGAGCGTTGCAGAAAAAGATTCTCTTTCTTATGCTGCGGCAGAAAAACTATACATGACAGGCCAATGCGATAAATCAATGCCTGTACTTAAGAAATATATTGACGACTATCCTAAAGGCAATTTCATTCTCAATGCAAATTTCTACATTGGCGATTGCTACTATCGAACAGGCGATAAGGATAAAGCGATAGATGCTTTAAACCAAGTAGTTCAGCGTCAGAAGAATGATTTCACCGAACAGGCGTTGCTCATGGCTGCTCAAATCTACTTCGATAAAAAAGATTTTACTAATGCTTACGAAACATATGATAAACTTGAGAATCAAGCCGAATTAAAAAACAACCTGCTTACTGCTCGTTTAGGAAAACTTCGTTCGGCATCTGGTTTAGGTAAAAACGAGGATGTCATCGCTGCATCAAAAATAGTATTATTGACTGAAAAATTGCCTCTCGAGATTGAACGAGAAACTCGTTTCAAACTTGCCATTGCTTTAATGCAAACAAACAAACCCAACGAAGCATTCGATGAATTTGCCAAGGTTGCCAGTGATGTTAAAACAATGGAAGGTGCCGAAGCCAAATTTCATATGGCTGAAATTCAGTATAACCTAGGTAAAATGGACAAAGCAGAGTCAGAAGTTTTTTCTTTCTCTGAAAAGAATACTCCTCATAGCTACTGGTTAGCTAAGAGTTTTATTCTTCTTTCTGATATCTATGTAAAAAAAGACGATCTCTTCCAAGCAAAAGCAACACTACAAAGTGTTATGGATGGTTATTCTGTTCCAGACGATGGCATTATTGATCTTGCTACTGAGAAACTGAACGCTATCGTAAAAGCAGAAAAGGGCAAGCAACCAACTGAGGTGCAAGATACCATCAAGATAAAAGCAAAAAAATCACAACACATTACAACATTCTAGTAGCAACCGTGATGAATACAAGAAAAATGAAATATATACTATCAGCAATAGTTACAACACTTATTACGCTATCGGTTAGCTCAAATATTTTTGGGCAAGATGATAAACTGAACAAAGAGGTTCAAGTTGTTCGACCTTACGAACCATCAATCTCAGACGCTTTCAAGATAAACCTTCTACCTAAAATTCATGATACGTTAAAGCAAGTCCCAAAGTTGAACTACAATCTTATTCAACGCCCCTTTATGGTAAACTACTCTGTAACCCCAATATCATCAGCAAAAATGTTAATGGAGCCTTTAAGCGATTTATATAACACTTATGTAAAATTTGGCATTGGGAATGGCATATCGCCTCTGCTTGAGGTTTATTACAACAATGGACGTAGTAAAGAGTTTAGCTATGGAGGCTGGTTTCAAAACCACTCATCAGCTGGGAATGTAAAACTCGATAATGGTAAAAAGGTAAAAGCTGAGTTTGGACGAACCGATATTAACATCTTCGGGAAAAAAATACTTGATAAAGCAGCGATTTCAGCATCTATGGGTTTCAATCGTAATAAATCAAGCTACTACGGTTACGACCTCAATCCAGCAAGTCCATTGAATACTGATACAGTTCCAAAATCGCAACATTTCGATCAACTCCATGCAGATTTAGAATACTATTCAACCCATACTGATTCAAGTCACTTAAATTTTGCCTTTGCCACTGGTATAAATCACCTAAATGACAACTTCAACATTCAAGAAACGCTTCTTAAACTCTCGCTTAAGATGGATAAATTCTTGAAAGAGGAGCATTTGGGTGGCGAATTCTCGGTTCACCATTATATGAAAAGTTCAGAACTTGATTCTGCAAACAACACTATTTTCACATTCTCTCCTTGGATAAACCTTTATGGAAAACAATGGAGAGCATTGGTTGGAACTCGTTTAGCTGTTGATGCAAACTCTACGAATAATCAATCAACTTTTTACCCAGTTGGTCAATTATCTTACGATATTATCAGCCATTATTTAATTCCATACATTGAGATTAATGGATATCTTGAGGAGAACTCATATGCGAAAATTTCGGCTGAAAATCCATGGATTTTACCTGGTAAAAAAGTTTACAACACAAGTCATAAATTCAACATTACTGGTGGTATAAAAGGAAACATGAGTACTAAGGTTTCGTACCTTTTCTATGCAAATTATTCTATTATCGACAGCATGTACTTCTTCGTTAACACCAATCTAATGGATGCAAACCCTTTATATAATAGGTTTACAGTAGAAAGCGACAATGCTGAACGCACTAGGTTACTCGGAGAAGTCACTATTGCACCATCATCAAAACTTAACTTTTTCTTAAGAGTTCAGTATGACAAGTACAAACTAAAAGAGTTGGCAAAACCTTGGCATAAACCAGATTTAACAGCACTTGCCTCATTCCGTTACAGCCTTAGAGACAAAATTATTTTAACGCTGGATATGTTTACAACAGGAAAAAGGTATGTGAAAGATTCAAATGGTGAAGCAAAAATGCTTGAGGGCATTTCCGACATTAACATAGGGATTGAATATCGATACAACAAAAGGCTTTCGGCATTTGTTACACTAAACAATATAGCTTCGTCAAAATTCGACACCTACTACCTATATCCAATGTATAGGTTTAACGCTAAAGTTGGATTAACCTATGCTTTTTAATAAATAAAAAACTTATCATCACCACGCCTCTGTGAATCAACACTATATGACGGTATTGTAATTAATTATCAAATTAACCGTATCTAACTATATATCAATCATTTATAATAACAAAAAAGTAGCAAAAAAAATCAAAAATTCATTTTTTTTTATTACTTTTGATGGGTTTATTTACTCCCAAGCAAATAACTGATAATCAATAAAATCTATTGTCGATTTAGCTAAGCATATTCATGCTTTGGCTGGCGATTGAAAATTAGATAATGTTAACTGACAATATGAGTAACGAGGAAAATGTAAAAGAGCTAACTGCCACTAATGGTAAATCAGATTATTCTGCAGATAGCATTCAAGTACTTGAGGGATTAGAGGCGGTTCGAATGAGGCCAGCCATGTACATTGGTGATACTGGTGTGAAAGGGTTACATCACCTAGTTTATGAGGTGGTTGACAACTCTATTGATGAAGCAATGGCTGGATATTGCACCCAAATTGATGTAATCATTAACGAAGATGGATCTGTAAGCGTAACTGATGATGGACGTGGTATCCCAGTAGATTACCATGAAAAAGAGAAAAAATCAGCCCTTGAAGTTGTGCTTACGGTGCTTCATGCTGGAGGTAAATTCGATAAGGATAGCTACAAAGTATCTGGTGGGCTACACGGTGTTGGGGTATCATGCGTTAACGCATTATCCAAAAAATTAGTTGCGGAAATTCATCGTGATGGCAAAATTCACCGTCAAGAGTTCAGCAAGGGAAAACCCTTGGCTAACATTGAAGTAATTGGTGACACAAACAAAACTGGTACTATTATCACCTTCTTACCCGATGAAACCATCTTCACCCAAACTGTCGATTATAAATTCGAAATACTTTCATCTCGCTTACGCGAATTGGCATATCTTAACAAAGGGGTTTATCTTTCGCTAACTGATAAGCGCGAAACAGAAGACAATAATGGCGAGAAGAAGTTCCTGAAAGAAGATTTTCACTCAGAAGAAGGCTTAAAAGAGTTTGTTAAATTCCTTGATGCAAACCGTGAGAGTTTAATTGAGAAAACCATTACAATCACTACAGAGAAGAATGATGTCCCTGTTGAGGTTGCAATGCAGTACAACACATCATTCTCAGAAAATGTACACTCTTACGTCAATAACATCAATACCATTGAAGGAGGTACACATTTAACTGGATTTAGACGCGCCCTTACACGTACTCTCAAGAAGTACGCTGAAGATTCAGGGATGCTCTCAAAACTCAAATTCGACATAAATGGTGACGATTTTCGCGAGGGCTTAACAGCTATCATATCAGTTAAAGTTGCAGAACCTCAGTTTGAGGGTCAAACTAAAACAAAACTAGGGAATTCTGATGTTAGTTTAGCTGTTGATCAGGCCGTTAGTGAGGCTTTAGCAAACTATCTTGAAGAAAACCCAAAAGATGCAAGAACTATCGTTCAAAAGGTTATTCTTGCTGCACAAGCCCGCCACGCCGCTCGAAAGGCTCGCGAGTTAGTTCAACGTAAGACTGTACTTTCAGGATCAGGCTTACCCGGTAAACTTTCAGACTGCTCTGAGAAAGATCCTTCATTAACCGAAATATACTTTGTAGAGGGAGACTCTGCAGGCGGTACTGCAAAACAAGGTCGCGACAGAAATTTTCAGGCAATACTTCCTCTTCGTGGAAAAATCCTGAACGTTGAAAAAGCTATGCAGTATAAAATCTTTGAGAATGAAGAGATAAAAAACATATTTACTGCACTTGGGGTTAATATTGGAACCGAAGATGATAGCAAGGCGCTAAACATTGAAGGGTTACGTTATCATAAAATTATTATCATGACCGATGCCGACGTTGACGGTAGCCATATAGCAACCCTAATCATGACCTTCTTCTTCCGTTATATGACTGAACTTATTAAAGAAGGTCATCTTTACATAGCAACCCCTCCACTTTATTTAGTTAAGAAAGGTAAAGAAGAGAGATATTGCTGGAATGAAGATGATCGTAAATTAGCCGTTGATGAAATCGGAAAAGGTAAAGATGGCTCTGTTCACATTCAACGATACAAAGGTTTGGGAGAGATGAATGCTGAGCAACTCTGGAGCACAACCATGAATCCGGCTACTAGGATTCTTCGACAAATAACCATCGAGAGCGCTGCTGAAGCAGATAGAATTTTCTCTATGTTAATGGGAGATGAAGTTCCTCCTCGCAGAGAATTTATTGAGAAGCATGCAAAATACGCAAAGATTGATATCTAATATAAAAGCAAAACGGTCGGGATTCCCCGACCGTTTTCTATTTTGAAGCATCAAATCTTAACCTTATGGAAACCTTTCCCAATTTATCGTACATCCATACTGGACCGACAGAACTACTATTTATATAATTAATTTTTGCAGCAACCCTCCCATCTGGATAAAAGGTTGTCCAAACCCCTTGCATTAAATTATTTATATACTGACCAAACAAAACAAGATTTCCCATTTCATTAAAATATCTCCATAAACCAATGGATTTACCATAGGAATACATTCCAACCTGCTTTACCACTCCATTAGGGTGATAAACAATCCATTCGCCATTAAAACTACCATCTTTAAATTCACCGCTACTATGCTTAACTTCATTAGGATAAAAAGTCTCCCACCTACCTTGTTTTTTATCATTTATATAGTTCCCCGTCTCAGATATTCTACCATTATCATGATATTCAGTATAAACTCCCTCTAGTTTACCTCTTAAATAGTTAGATTCAATCATTAATTTTCCGCTCTGATAATAACTTAAGACTTTGCCTTCAACAACACCATTCTTGTATAATGAAACCCTCTGTTTTTGACCATTCTTATAAAAAACAATTAACGAATCCTGATATTTACCTTTTGATTTTCTCCCTTTATAGTTAAGTTCACCGGTATCATAGTATGACATCCACAACCCATCAAGGGTATCGTTTACATAATTGGCAATGAGTTTATTCTTCCCTTCAGCACTAAACACCTTTGAAATACCATTAAGAAAACCATTTTTATAGGATGATTCCGAATCTACTAAGCCATTGGGGAAATAAGTTATCAGCATCCCATCCAATCTATTCTCTTTATAATAACCAGTTTGGTAAATTGAGCCATCATCATTCCAAAAAATAAACTCACCATTTTTCAATCCTTGCGTATAGAGTAGTCTACTTTTCCTAGCGTTATTAGGATGATAATTAATCCAAATACTATCGGGCAAATTATTTTTGAAATAGCCCTCTTGCATAAGCCTTCCGTTACTGTAATAAAAAAAATATCGCCCCGACTTAACCGTATCTATACCATTAATTCGGCAACTATACTTTTCCTTTAAAAAACCATTTGAATAGTTTTTCTCAATGGATTTGTAATCTTGTCCATTTATTCTCATTAAGAATAAAGTTGACAAGCCTACAATAAGTATAACTCTCTTTAGACGCATCAGAACATTATTAAAAATAAAAAGCCATCCGTTTTCATAAGATGGCTTATAAGAAACCGTATAGTTTTTATTTAACTTTAGTGCTATCACTTGAAAGAATCAAATTACTTGGGTTCTGACCGGATTCTTTTACCTCAATAATAATTTGCGTTCCTTCTAATGCATATTTTGAACCATAGTCAATAATTGTTGCTAAAGAATAAGTACCGCTTTTAAGAACATTAGGCAAAGATAAATTGATAGTTCTCGACATCTTAGGGTAAGTTTCAAACTCAATGGGCTTAAATTGAGTTTCTTCTGATGTTTTAATATTTGATGCAATAAGGTAAGCTTTCACTTTAGTTATTTTTTCTCCTAAATTCTCAACAGTAGCAGAAAATTTTCGTTCAGATTCTCCAAACTTTGTAATTTCAGTCATACTGCTTATTTTAATCGCGTGATTTGTATTTGACTTCGGTGATTGTGAAATCATGACTCCAATTCTTCCTGAAACATTAACTCCAGCTCCCAAGTTCTTATCAACACTCCATGTTGTTTGCTCTTGAGTTGGTTGAATATACAAAACACACCAAGCAGTACCATACTGGTCATTAGGAACTAACATACCAATCTGAATTAATATCTCATCACCAGGACTAAGCTCAAAAAAAGAAGGGTTTATATTTAACCAGTTTGCACAAGTACGTTTAGTAGAATTAGGGGGAAGATAGGTAAAAGCACCTGCTGAAGAGGGAAGATAATCGCTTATAGCAAAAATAAAGGATGCCTTTTTATTACTGTGATTTTTTACAGTAACTGTCTTAGTCTGACTTTCTCCAGGTTCTGTCGTAAACTCAAGTTTAACTGGAGCCACCTCAAAATCTTGAGCACTGAGTTTAGCAAAAACAATTATGATCAATAAAAAAACAAAAAATATTTTAACAAGTGCTGATTTCATAGCATTATTTTTCCAATTAATCTGTAAAAATATTAAATTCTTCGAATATTACTTAATATTTACACTACAAACTTTGCCCCATATATTTTAAAGTTATTACAATCCTTGATTTAGAACAACCTTGTATATGTGTTTGTTATTAGTTTACCATTAAATATTTCCAATTATTCGAATAAAAATAGATATATTTGAGAGTAAAAGAAATCAAACATTAAGATCTTGAAAAAGTTTCTAATGCAACATTTATTTCTATTCTTATCTGTATTGAGTTTCGCTCTCAATACAAAATCTCAGGAGATCGTTACTCTACCGAAAGAAAAGCAGGACGAGGTTGACAAATACAACGAGCTCATAACTCGCTACAAACAAGCAAATAATGCTCAACAAGCCGCTTTCTACTTAAATAAAATTGCTTTCATATATTGGGGAAACAGTGCCCCTAAAGAAGCAATTAAATATTTTCAGGAAACCATTCCTTTAAACGAGAAAATTGGTAATTATAATGACATAAAGGCTGTTTACAGCAACATAGCACTGATATACACCGACCTAGATAAATTAGATCAGTCTCTCGAATATTTTTATAAGAGTCTTGATGCCCGTAGGAAAATGAACAGTAAAACTGAAATTGGCGCTGGATTAATTGATGTTGCATACATACATATGGTGTTAAATCAAACTGAAAAAGCCATTTCCTTACTTGAAGAAGCATATGAAATGGGCAAATCATCTAATAACCCACGTATAATGTTTAATAGTTCTAAACTTTTAGCAACTTGCTACGACAGATTAGGAAACTTAAATAAGGCAAGAGAGTATAGTGGGTATAGCGCAACATATGAACAACAACTAGCAACAGAAACCAAAGAAAAAGAATTTGAGCAAAAGGTAACCAAATCTCAGGAGCAACTTATCTTTGAAAAAAAGGAGCGAGAAAATCAAGAGAAAATCATGAAACTCCAACAAGAACTCGCAAAGGTAAAACAAGACTCTTTGAAAGTTATTGTTAGCACAAAACAAGATAGTCTTAACAGAGCCCAAGAATTAGCCCAACTTCGTGAAGGACAACTCACGCTAATTAAAAGGGAAAAAGAACTAAGTGATATCAAAAATAAAGAACAACAAGCAAGAAATCGTATTCAGCAAATTGTTATCTATTCTGCCGGAGGATTCTTGCTTCTTATGGTAATCTTAGCGCTTATTATATTCAAGAATTATAAGGATAAGAAAAAAGCAAATGAACTGTTGAGTTTACAAAACACTGAAATACAAAAACAACGCGACCACATTCAACGACAAAATGAAAATATTAGTAAGAGTATTAACTACGCTCAAGGTATACAAAAAGCACTACTACCAACACAATCAAGTTTAGCCACATATTTCACAGATTCATTCATATTTTTCCGTCCTCGCGATATAGTGAGTGGGGATTATTATTGGTTTCGCCCAATTTCCAATAGTAAAGAAGAATTTGATCATAGTACTGATAAATTTGCAATATCTGCAATTGACTGTACTGGTCATGGTGTTCCTGGTGCATTCCTTTCAATGATTGGATACAATCTCCTTGATGAAATTGTTAGTAAAGGTATTCATACACCTGGAACAATCCTTAAAGAATTAAATAATGGAGTAAGAAAAGCTCTTAGACAAGATGAAACGGATAACAGGGACGGTATGGATATGGCTCTTTGCGTCGTTGATTTTAAAAACAAAACTGTTGAGTTTGCAGGGGCAAAGAATCCTATGGTGTATGTTTCAGAAGAAGAGGTGTTTAGGATAAGGGGAGATAAGGAATCTATAGGAGGAGGATACGGTGTTATCGAAAATGATTTCACTACCCATAAAATAACTGTTGAAAAACCAACATGGTTTTACCTGTTCTCTGATGGATTTATTGATCAATTTGGAGGTGCAGATGGACGGAAATTTATGATAAAATCGTTCGTTGAAATGTTGGCAAGCATATCCATTCTTCAAGGCGAACAACAACGCGAAATGCTCAAAAACACGCTTAAGGACTGGCTTGGCACACAATTCCAACAAGTTGATGACATTCTTGTTGTCGGCTTCAGAGTCGAATAAAGAGTTGAGTTAAAAATTCATTCTTTAAAAAAACCAATCTTTGCCCATTTCTTTTAAACAAAACCAAAATCATTGTGTTTTTATCTTTAAATTGAAATGATTAAAATTGCAACGAGGCGACAACTGAATATTTGGTAGTTGAACCGTTTCATTCAAGTATAAAACATGTTCTCTAATCAACAATTATAACCCACTCACAAAATTGACGTTTTAAACTGTTTGATTTTATTAATTTTTTAATTTAACTTTACTTTTTACAAGGGCATAAACAAAACCAAATCTTAAAAATAAAACAATGAGAAAATTACTATTGGGTTTTTCGATGTTACTAATTGGTCAACTAGGCTTTGGCCAAACAGTATCTGATAATGCTGTTATCCCCGTATCTGTCACTTTAAACTCTATTCTACGTTTAACTGTGACCTCTGGAGGTAACATTCAGTTTGTATTCACCACAATTGATCACTACACTAATCGTATTGCAAACTCTACACGTTACGATACTGAGTTTACTATCTCATCTTCTAGAGATTATACAGTAACCATGGTTCCTGATAACGCTACTCACTTTACAGGACTTGAAGCAGGTACTAGCACTGTTTTTGTAAATGAGAATATTGGTTACTCTCTTACAGGTCAGGGTGTAAGTTCCGCTGGAGCACTTAGAGGTCTTGATGCAACAGAGGATATCATTGATGCCGGTACTGCAGGAGCAAACAAACAATATACTATCCATTGGGAGTGCGGTACTAGCGGTGCCTTATCAATGAATGCCAACTCACTCTTGGATGAAAGTTACCCTGCTGATGTTTACGTTCAAAACATATTCTTAACATTGATACCTAACTAGCATTTTAATTCATATAATTGTTTTCAATTAGAGCCAAGCACCACTAGTTTGGCTCTAATTGTTGATGTTTTGAATTAAGTAGTATGAGGGAAAAAAAAGCAATACTTGTAATAGTTACACTTTTTTCTTTTCTAGTCTTTGGGATAACTCCAATTACTCTAAAAGCACAACCACCATTAAAAGATCTTAGGGTTATTGGTAATTCCATTAATTTCAGTTTTTACACTTTAGGGCAAATGGAAACAGGAATCACGTTAACAGGGTGGACTAAAGTTGAACTAAAATATCAATATACAAGTAAAGATCCCTGGAAACTTGTTGTATACTCACTTGAGGATGCAATAAAATACGAAGGAGATGCTTCAAATGATATCCCTTTAAATCAGCTTGAATTCATAACAACTATTACTAGCACAAACGATGCATCAGCAGCAGTATCACCCACTTTTGAATTATCAATGTTGGATTCGGCTCCTGAGTCAGTTTTAGTTTCGGGAAATGGGTTGGTACCTCCCACGGTTGTTGATGTTAATTTAACAATCACTTACAGACTTGGTACGCCCCCTAATATAATGCTCAACAAACCTGGAGGTTTATACTATACAGCATTACGCTTCCTATTGGTTGAGCAGTAAATTTACAATATCAAGCCCTTAATGCTTAAATGTAAGAAATATAGTTATTACATCGTTTTAATTATAGCAATGCTATTTTCACCCTCGGCGTTGTATGCTCAGTATTATCTTTACAATGAAACCCCAATTCAAATTGAAGCGTCTTTCTCAAGACATTCGCTTGAGGCATCTGCTAAACAAACTTTTTTTAATGTCTTAAAAATTAAAAACAAAGCGAATAAATCCGAGACCTTCACACTTAACCTTACTGTACCTCAGGGTTGGAGCGTAATAGGTCAGGAAAAAACGGAAATTACAATTGCTCCACTTGACTCAATAATTATCCCTATTCGTGTAGCTATTGGAGGAACAGTTAGAGGTGATATTGGCTATAGCATTATTGCTTCATTAACGGATATGAGAGGCAATACTATAAGAAACGAGTATTGTTTTGTGAAAATTCCTAGAAAAACTGATCTGAATGTTCGCTTTCTACAAAGAATTATATATTTCGATCCAATATCTTATAACGCAGAATTCTCTGTGCTTGTGAAAAATAGAGGTAATCGAGAAGAACTAGTTAACTTTCTTTTTGATGGAAATAGACAAATCAACATTGGTAAGCAAAGTCAAACTATATTTTCACAAGATGTAACAGTTCCACCTTTCACAGACTCTACTTTTACATTTCAGGTTGAACTAAAGCAGGAGGAATTTTTCGGGAAAAAAATATTCGGACTTAACACAAAAGTTTCAACGGCAGACACAATTCTAAAAAACATTATCTGGTTTAACCTAGCTTCCTCTATCATTAAAAACACTATCCCTTACACTGAAAAACCGCTAGTGGTAGAATTAATTGCACAGGGTCTTTTAAACGCTGAACAACAGCCCACTATGGTTGGGGTCGTTGAAGGCAAAACACTTTTCAAAGGGAATTCCGAATTGTACTACTATTACAGAAACTATAGTTCTCAAAAGAAAGAAGATTTTTACACAAATAACAGAATGTATCTAGGAACAAAGGTTGGAAAATTTCAACTAGAAATAGGTGATGCTTATCGAGCAATGGTTTCAAACCTATCTGGTAGAGGAGGATACTTCAATTATGATGGTAAAAAATTCAAGACCGAAATCATTGCCAATAAAAATGAACAAACTCAAACGAACAACTTTGGAAACTCATACTCATATTATTTTTCTCAAAAGAACTACCTTAGAATTGGAGGTGTCTATAACAAGGGTGTCAGATTTGATAACTTTAACAGATACACTAAAAATTTTGAATCTCAATTAGGACTAATCGGATTTGGCTTTGTTATTAAACGGCAACATAGTATCTACTTTCAAGCAGTAAAAAACACCGTTTCTGTTTCTAATTCTGAAAAAAAGAATTATTCAGCTGAAGGTTTTGAATTAAATTATAACGCAAGGTTGAAGAACTTCACATCTAATCTTAGAGTTAAATATGGTAGCAAGTACCTTTTTAGTAATCTTAATGGTAAATTTGAATTGAATTCAAATAGTTCATGGAATTACAATAAAAGAAACACCCTTTACATATCATATAATGAATTAGAAAATAATCAGTTCAATATATTCTCTCCCGATACATTAGATAAAGGAATTACAAATCGAGAAGGAAAAATCCGAAACATGTATTTCGTCTCACCAAACATCAGTGTATATGGAGGGCCTGCAATCGAGAACTTTAGATGGGCCGTAATAAACGACTCTATACAGGATCATTTTTCTACTGTTGGTTACAAGCTCGTTTTTGGGGCTCGTATTAAAAATCAATCAGGAACTGCAACACTTACGCCTCAAGTAGAGTTTGCAAGAGCCAATGTACTATATAACCCCTTTAAGGATACAACAAGTAATTTTAAGAATTGGTTTAACTATCAATTCTTCTCGTTAACTTTTCGAAGTCGTTCTTTTATGGTATTGGCGTTTTATACTTCAGGGCCACGAACGCCAATAGATCAAATAAGTTACTTAGCCTCAAAGAAACCGAGCAGGAGGCTACAATTTATGCCAACCTATGATCAATTTATCTACAAAGATATTGTCAACTTACAGCTAGGATTAAGCTACTCCAATGATTTAGTTGCACGTTCTGCTTATACTAATATTACAGGACAAGTATTTTGGTACATGCCAAAAAATTGGACATTCAGGCTATTAACAGTTTATTCTCTACAATCAAGGACCAATCCTCAAGACTTAGTTGAAACTTATCAAAATTTATATTTAGAAGCGGGCCTTAGGAAAGAATTTAATATTCAACACCCTAGAGTAAAATATTACAATGTTGATATAATATTCTTCAAAGACTTTAACGGGAATTTCATACAAGAAGAAAATGAACCAGGTATTAAAAATGTACTTGTAAAAATAGAAAAGGAAAATATCGAGTCTGCAGGATATATTCCTGGCGATTTCTTTAATGCAGATTTACTATCAGATAACCTTGGAAGAGTTATTTTGGATAGAGTCCCATCAGGCAAATATAGTATTGTATATAATCCTATTGGGAAAGACGCTGGCTCTTTTTCAAAAGCTATTGAGGAACTATCATTAAACATTGATAAAAACAAAGTGATTTATGTCCCCTTTGTTGAAAAAAACAAAGTATTTGGCAAAATTGTACTTTACCGAAGCCGTTTATCTGGTTTAGGTAAAATTGACCTTTCAAATATTCGAATTACAGCCACCGACAGTAAAGGCAGAACCTACACAACCCTTACAGACAAAAATGGAGACTTTACCCTGTACGCACCAGTTACAGATCAGTATACTATAAACATCAACAACATTTTTTATGAAAACTTTGATTTAAGACAAAATAATTTTCAGGTTCAATTTAATGGTTATAAGCAATTCGAAGTGAACTTTGTTTTCGACGAAAAAATTCGAAGAATTAACTTCAGTCCTTCATCACAAGATGCTCAGCTCGCAAGCATACTCCAAGTTAGAAGAACAAACTTAAAGGGTACTATTAAAGATGCGAGTACATTAAATGCAATTAGAGCCCGAGTAAACTTAATAAACACCAAAACGAATACTGTTGTAACATCAATTTACTCAAACTCACAATCGGGGGATTACAACATATCATTTATGGCAGACGACAATTATTTACTCGAGGTTATGGCTGAAGGATACTGGTATCATTCTGAGAACTTAAATCTAAATCAGGTTACAACCTTCTTAAATGTTACAAAAGATGTGATACTTAAACCTATTGCAATTGGGTCAAAGATTGAGCTAAATATCAATTTTGAGAT
>DQHR01000042.1 GCA_003531155.1 Bacteroidales bacterium
TGTAATTTATGTTAAATTGACTAATAATACTAAAAAGAAAGACCGCCTGTGGGCGATCTTTCCTAACCTTAAAAAAAACTAACCTATCGTCTTCCCCTCAATCTAATTTCCTTTACTTCACCATTTATCGTCATTGTTGCATAGTTATCGCAATCGCCATTTCCGTAATCGAGAACAGCTGTTTTGTCGTCAGCAGTTAATTCAATAGTTCCTTGAACAATCCATCTGCAAGCATTTTTAATTACAAGAGGACTTGTTATAGTATGTGTGTAAACGTTGCCTTTGCGATTTACACCAGTAGCTTCTCCTTCGATTGTGAAAATATCATCCCAGATATAGTATGGAGTATCATATCCTTCAGCCCAAGTTCTTGTTCTGGTAAATTCGCGAGTGTATGTTGTACCATCGGTAAATGTTACCTTACCTCCAGTTAATGCAACGGAATATGTGTAGTTTCCAGTTTTAATTACCTCTTTTTTACCTTCAATTAAGATATCATCAATGGTAAAGTTCTGAAGTAGTATGATTCTTTTGAAAGTTTCTTGTAGCTGATTCCCAATAATTTTGACTATAATAACTCCATTCTTAACATGTCCATTCTCATTGTTACCATTGATAAAGTTTGTAAAAGTGATGGTTTTGATGGTTGTATCGCCTGAGAATGTTGTTTCAACAGTTCTTGTACCTGAACCACTGTTTGATTGATAAGCAAAATTTGCTGATGATTTTTGAGGTGCTGACGATAGCGTAACATCATCAACCTCTTTAAGTGATTCGTCGTAAAGTTCTGCGGTTTGATCATCATCTTGCATAACAGACACCATAGGATCAGTTACTTCATCTTTTTTACAAGAAGTCATTACGCTTCCGAAAACAAGCAGACTTACTGCAATTAACAAACTTGTACGTTTCATAATTTTGTTTTTTAGTTTAACATTAATATTTGTGTAATTATTTGATTTCAATTAAATTACCGTTTATTGTGTAGCTCACTTCCATAGGAATACATACTAATCGGAGTGCAGTATTTAAATCTTTATTGTTGAAAAAACCTGTGTAAAACCTATTGCTTGAGTTTTTGTAAACTATTTCAACATTGAATTGGCGTTCAATCTCTTTAATTACTTCTTTTATAGGAGCGTTGGTAAAGTAGAACTCGCCGTATGTCCATGCAACATCATCGTGTTTAATAATTGTTGTTGGTTCAGTAATTTTACTACTCGATGATTGTGTGTGAAATCCCGCTGTGAGAATTACTTTGTCTCTCGAACTATTATTAGTTACGGAGACCCTTCCTTCAATACAGCTTACTTTAACCTTACCATTTCTAGCATATACATCGAATGTTGTTCCTAGTACCGATGTTGTTGCTAAGTCAGCTACTACGTCAAATCTTTTTCCCTTTTTAACTTTAAAAAGTGCCTCCCCATTGATGTAAACCTTACGATTAATAAACCAAAGAACTTTATTGTACGATATTCTTGTATCGGCATTTAGTTGCACGCTACTGCTGTCGGGTAAAATCTGGGTTATATGTTGCCCTTTTGGTGAGTAAACAGTGACTTTTTCAAATCCTAAAATCCAAACTGATCCACCGAACGCAAGAGCCAAAAGAACTGATGCTGCAATCTTCAATACAATTCGACCAATTGGTATAATCTTTATGCTTGATTGAGAATCTATTCTATTGTGGATTGCTTGCCAAACTTGCTCCTTCGATTTGCCAGAAGGAACTCTGAGATTTCTAATCATACTCTCGAACTCAAAGCTTGATCTGCTAAAATCATTTTTAGCTAAATCGTTTTTTATATTTTTATTTTTTGAGTTCACAGCTGCCAATTTTTACCTCTTTATCTATAGTACAACCTACTACAAAAACACCCTACTGTTTTTCCTGTAAATTTTAAAGAACGTGTATTTGCTTATTTTACTACTAATACAATGGAACAATAATTTACCCTACCTTAATGAAGAGTATTATTTAAAAATAATTTATCAAATCAAGAATTAGAGGATGATAAAGAGAGGAGGGGGGAGTGGATTTATATGAGATTGTCAAAAATCAAAGCAACCATAAATCCGCTTTGCATTAGATTGGTGATAATAAATGCGGTTTTGTAATCATGAATATTTCGCTTAATGAAAAGGCTATAAAAAATGAATAGTATAACCACAAAAGTTATTGTCAAAATGATTACACCTGTTGCAAGGTGATGTGAAATTCCAAATAAGGGTATAAATAGAGATGCTATGCAACTTGCTATCATCCAAATGTAGGAGATATGAAGAATTTTCTCAACCGATGTGCTTTTTGTAATTGATGCTAATCCAGCCTTTTCATACTCAATACCATATTTGCATAGCAACAATAGGAAATGTGGAATTTGCCATAGGAACATATACATAGCAATGAAAAATTGTGCATGTTGAGGCGGTTGATTTGTTGCAGCAACTGTTCCAATAAAGAATGGTATGATACCTGTTATTGTGCCTGCAAAAAGAGCCACGGTTGAAACTCTTTTCATGGGAGTATAAACGAGGTTATACCATACGGCATTGAATATCCCAAGTATTACACATGCTGGGTTTGTGAATAGTAATAGAAACGTTGAACCTGAAAGTAAGAATACCGATGCCCAAATGGTTGCTTCAGTTACTGAGATTCGACCAGAAGGAATAGGACGATTTTGTGTGCGAGGCATTAACGCATCAGTCTTTCTTTCAATAATATGATTAAAGATTGATGCTCCAGCAGCTAGAAGAAATACTCCAATAAGTGTTGAGATAATAATAAAATCAATGACCCCTTTCGACAGCACATATCCCGTAAGGGTTGTAAAAGAAATCGAAGCCGAAATAATAGGCTTCGATAGAGAGATAATATCCTTAATTTTTTGCAGATCGATTAGTTTTATAATTCTAGTTAGGTAGTTTTGATTGGCTTTCAAAGTAGGCAACAATTGCCTTGATATCATCCTCGGTAATTACTTTATCATATGCTCTCATCATGCCAGGAGCAAACCCCTTTACTATTTCTTTATCGGGTTCAAGAATAGCTCTTTTAATATAAGTTGAGTCAGCGGTAACAGTTTTTTCGACTCCATTCTCCATAACTAGACGTTCTGATCCAAATAGCCCTTTAAATGTCGGCCCTACTAGTTTTGACCCATCTAAAGAGTGGCAACTGGTGCAAGCGTTATTCTGAAGAATTGCAAGGCCTTTGTCCTCTGGAACGATTGGTGTTTCCTCGGCAAACCATTTTTGAAATTCTTCCTCAGTCACAATTCGTGTTTTTGCCTCCATGAAAGAGTGACGAAGACCACAATATTCAGCACATAGTATTTCGTAGGTTCCCTCTATATTAGGGATAAACCACATGTAATTATCTTTCCCTGGAACCATGTCCTCTTTTATTCTAAACGCAGGAATGTATAGGCTGTGAATAACATCTGGGGAGAAAAGATTTAGCTTTACTGCTTTCCCTACAGGCAGGACAAGTTCATTGGAGATTTTCCCATTTGCATACTCAAACGACCAATTCCACATCCTTCCGGTTACTTTAACTACCATTGCATCATCGGGTACCTGACGCATAGGCTTGAAAACGGCGTAGCCGTAGTAAAACATCAACATAACAATTATTAATGGAATTACGGTCCAAGTGACCTCAAGTTTCATGTTGTCCTTTATTTGTTCGGCTTTTGGATGGCGTTTTCGGTTATAGTGAACCATAAACCAGATCATCACAATCGTGAGCCCAACCAAAAAGAAGATAGAGATTGCGAATATGAAGAAAAATGCGCTATCTACACCTTTAGCAAAATTTGATGCTCCCTGAAACATATATTTTGTTTTAAGCGGTTTTTTATCTAAAAAGATAATCAAAGAATGTAACTACAAATACGACGGCAAGAAGGAAAAATACCATTCCTGCAAATACTTTAAATACTAAGGCGTCGAATTTAAGATGCATAAAATAGAATAGCACTAAAGTTGCTTTTACGCAAGCAACTAGCATTGCAACTCCTACGCTAAACGAACCAGCATCAACCCATGTAATTGTAATTGTAATGGCTGTTAAAAACAACAGCAGTACAAGAATTACTCCGTGGGCTCGATAGCTTGTTATATGAACTTCTCCGTGCTGCATTTTTATTGTGTTTTATGTTATAAGATAAAGTAAAGGGAAAAGGAAAATCCAGATTAAATCAACCAAATGCCAGTATAAACCTGCATTTTCCAATAGTTGAAAGTTGTCGGGTTTTATTTTATCATTTTTAATTTGAAAAAATACATACCCGATAAGTGCCATTCCAACAATAATATGGAATGCATGTAATCCGGTCATAAAAAAGTAAAGCCCAAAGAATAGTACTTGCCCATGCTTTAGTGTTAGTACTATATCCGAACCGGGGTATAGCTGATGGTGAATTTTACCACCCCATTCAAAGTACTTGTTTACCATGAACACAAATGCAAGAGTTAAAGTAATTCCAAGTAGCATTAACGCTACTCGTTTTTGGTTCTTTTGTATAGCCGTGATTGACATGGCGATAGTCATACTACTAACTAAAAGAACAATTGTGTTTACAGCGCCAACAAAAACGTTAAGTTGATGGGCTGCAATATGAAAATCCTCAAAAAATTTAGCTCTTGATACCGCATAAACAAGGAAAAGACCGCCAAAAAGGAGTAGTTCGGTGAATATGAAAATCCACATGCCCATTTTTGAGCCCTTATCATCTCGATGTTCGTGATTTGCTGTGTGCTCCATACTATTTGGGTTACTTATAGTCGTAAGGGTGTTCTGTTACAACAACTTCGTTGTCAAAGTTTTCAAGCGGAGGAGGAGAGGGGATTGTCCACTCAAGGGTTCGACCGTCCCAAGGATTAGCTGGTGCGAGTTCTCCTTTTTTAGCTGACCTAAAAAGATTATAAACCATTATTATGATACCAGTAATCAAAACAAAAGCTCCAATCGATGATATGAAATGCCCTCCAGAATACTCAGGAAGGTAGTCGAAATAACGACGAGGCATACCCTGTAAGCCAAGTATGAACATTGGGAAGTAGAGTAAGGTGAAGCCCGAAAACACGATAGCCCAGCCAATTTTTCCTAACTTTTCGTTGTACATCCTGCCAAACATCTTTGGAAACCAATAGTGGATGGCTGCAAAGAATGCAAAACCCATTCCTCCGAATACGATATAATGGAAATGTGCAACAACATAGTAGGTGTCGTGAACGTGAACATTGGTTGCTAGTGCACCAAGAGTTAAGCCAGTTAAACCACCAATCATAAATTGGAAGATGAAGGAAATTGAATAAAGAAAAGTCGTATTGATTTTGATTGACCCCTTGTACATGGTGGCTATCCAGTTAAAAACTTTAATAGCGCTTGGAATTGCCACAATAAATGTTAGAAAAGAGAATGCCATACGAGAGAAATCGCTCATTCCCGAGGTAAACATATGGTGTCCCCAAACCAAATAACCAACACCGGCAATGGCTAAACTTGATAGTACTATTGCTTGATATCCAAAAACTTTACGCTGGCAGAAGGTTGGAATGATCTCGGTTATAACACCCATTGCTGGTAGAATCATTATATAAACAGCAGGGTGCGAATATATCCAGAATAGATGCTGGTATAGGATTGGATCTCCTCCAAGCGATGGATCAAAAAAGCCTATCCTGAATGTTCTTTCGGCTATCACCATTAAAAGGGTAATGCCAACGATTGGCGTTGCGAGAACCTGAATCCATGCTGTTGCATATAATGACCATGGGAAAAGGGGCATCTTAAACCATGTCATCCCCTTTGCTCGCATCCGATGAATAGTTACAATAAAGTTTAATCCTGTTAGAATTGATGAGAATCCTAACACAAATGCGGCTAAAACCGCAGTGGTAACATTGGTGTTAGAGTCTATACTGTACGGTGCATAAAATGTCCAACCAGTATCTGGAGCACCTTTCCCTCCAAATTGCGAAAGCACGGCAATTGCAGCACCAACAATATATATATACCAAGAGAAAAGGTTAAGCCTAGGGAATGCCACATCCTTTGCTCCAATCATGATCGGCAGGAAGAAGTTCCCAAATACAGCAGCCAATCCAGGAATCACCACCATAAAAATCATGATAATACCATGAACTGTAAAAAACCCGTTATAGGTTTGAGCATCAATATACTGTTCTCCTGGTCTTAATAGTTCAAGTTTCATTACTCCGCCAAGAGTAACTCCAACAAGGAAGAAGACCAAAATGCACATAAGATATAGTATGCCTATCCTCTTATGGTCAGTAGATGTTAGCCAACCAAGGATTCCTTTATATTTCCCTTGTTGGTCTAAGTAACTTCCGGGATGCAATGCACTGTTGTTCGATGTCATAATGTCTATGTTCGTTACGCTTGTTTCTTACGTCTTTTTAATAAAATAATAAAAAGAGTTGCTAATACAAGCAATGTAAATATTCCTGCAAGCTTTGTTATTTCCAACGAATATCTGCGACCATCAGGTTCGTATGCATAGCAGAATTCAAGTACTTTATTAATGGTTGGTTGGCTTATCCCTTTTTGTGCTTCAATTACCGACATTTTAAGGTCAAATGGCAGATATGATAGCCCGTATAAATATCTTGTGATTTTACCTTTAGGGCTTAGTATAATTAGGGCCGAAGGGTGTACGAAGTCGAGTCCGGCAATTTTGATTTTGAGAAGTGCTGGCTACAAAATAAAAATTGCCGGACTCGACTTCGTAC
>DQHR01000181.1 GCA_003531155.1 Bacteroidales bacterium
TTGTTAAGGTTAAAAACGGATATGCACGTAACTACTTAATTCCACAAGGATTTGCAATCACTGCTACAGAGTCTGCAAAAAAGGTTCTTGCTGAGAATATTAAGCAACGTGCTCATAAAGAAGCTAAGATTCAAGCTGATGCTGAAGTTATAGCAAACAAATTAGAAGGCGTTAAGTTAACTATTGGTGCTAAAACTAGTTCAACTGGTAAGATCTTTGGTTCTGTTAACACTATCCAGATAGCTGAGGCACTTGCTGCAAAAGGTTTCGATATTGATCGTAGAACTATCAGCATCCAAGATGATCAAATTAAAGAGGTTGGTAGCTATATCGCCGAAGTTAAGCTTCACCGCGAGGTTAAGGTTAAAATTGAATTTGAAGTTATTGCCGAGTAATTCCAGTTTATATAAAAAAAGCCCTCATACAAAATGCATGAGGGCTTTTTTATTGAATTAATATCAAACTAGCGAATTGCAATAGTTTCGATCTCAATTAAAGCACCAAGAGGAAGCTTTACTACACCGTAAGCAGCGCGAGCTGGCATATCAGTTGTATAATAACGACCATAAACTTCGTTCATTGCTGCAAAGTTATCCATATCGCTTAACAAGCAAGTTGATTTAACCACGTTTGAATAGTTTAAACCCGAAGCTTCAAGAATTGCACCAATGTTTTTCATAACTTGTTCGGTTTGCTCCTTTATTCCTCCTTCAACCAATTTTCCTGTTGCAGGATCAATTGGAACCTGACCTGAAATAAATAAAATACCATTAGCCTCAACAGCTTGGCTATAGGGTCCAATTGCCTTTGGGGCTTTATCTGTATTTATAATTTTCTTCATGTTGATAAGTGTTTTAGTAATTGGCTTCGAAATTAACAAAAATGCTATTCATTTGTACTTTTATTTTTGAATATGAACTTGGTTGTTATCGATTGTTACGATTCTTTTACCTATAATCTTGTACACTATTTTGAACAGATGGCAAGTAGTGTTGCCTGTGTTAGAAATGATAAAATAGACCTTGGTGGGTTAGCTCAATTTGATGGAATTGTGCTGTCGCCTGGACCAGGTTTACCCAGCGAGACAAAGAATTTGTATGAAATTATTGAAACTTATGGTGAAACTAAACCTATCCTTGGTATTTGTCTTGGGCATCAGGCAATAGGAACTTATTTTGGATTGGATTTATCAAATATGCCAATGGTTCATCATGGAATAGGTAGAGAAACAATTGTTATAGCCANNAACCTTTGTTTAAGGGACTACCGCAACAATTCTTAAGCGCACGTTACCACTCATGGATTGTTGGAATTCCAAATGCTGACTCAGAGGTTTATACCACTGCAGTTGATATTGATGGAAATATTATGGGTATTAGCCATAAAACGTTAAACATAAAAGGAGTTCAATTTCACCCTGAATCAGTATTGACAGAGCACGGCTATAAAATACTTGAGAATTGGGTTGAATTAGTAAGAGGATGAATCTAAGTTGTCAAGGTAACTATCTCTTTTCTTCCATTTAAGATCTTGAAGCATACCCGATTTTACATTGATTTGAAAGCTGTAGCTTTTATATATACCTATTGGAATAATGGTTATATTCATTTGCCAGCAATGTAAATCACGTGAAATGTTTAATGACGTTGTTGAAAGTTTATGGCTTTTGAAATCGTAACCTGATTGAAAACCTATTTTCCACTTTGGAGTAAGGCTAAAATCACCACCAAATCCAAGCGTTTGATTTATCGTTTTTGTTGCGTAAGGTTTTGAATAACTGAAATTATAGTTTATTCTTAGATTCCAAGGAATGTTAAAATCAATTTGCTGATTGTAATTTGAGTTCAACGATTGCCCAAATTGAGTTTCATCATTATTAATATCAGGATTACCATTTAGTTGCTGATTCTTTTTTGTCCCTTTATCCTTCTTTGAACTATTTAACGAGAAATCAATGCCAAAATTTGCTGAGATTAAGCGAGCCAATTGTCCATTTTTATATTCATATCGATTTATTCTTCCAGTTTTAGTACTGTTTAGCGAATAAGGATCGAATGAACCAGAAAAGTTAATACCAATTTTCTCAAAAAGCCTAGTATTCCCGTTAAAGTTAATGTTTTGAAGGTTCATTGAGTCGGCAAGAAGGTTATAACCCGAAGAGAAACTTAAACTTTCAAATATTTTTATCTTTTTAAAATTATTTATTGTGTCTTTACTCGAACGTACCTTCATTTCTAGGTTATTTCCTAAGCCAAATCCAATAGTACCCGATTCTCCAGCCCCTGGACTACCATAAACCCCTCTTTCAAAGATTGAATATTTTGATGTTCTTCCTAGTGTATCAACTTGTACTGTTTTGTAAAAACCATAACGAGGATCGCTAAAATCAGGCCTATAGCTAATTGACATTGTTGGTGTCATTTTGTGGCGAATGGCTTGAATAGCCTTATCTTTCCCAAAATTAAACATCCCATATATATTAGTACTCATAGATGCTCCTGTACTGTATTGCCAAGCACGCCTAAAACCAGGTATGGTATCTTCAACAACTTTTTTCCTCACAGGATCCCAATTTTTTCTGGTTGTTTTTGTATACCAGTACTCACTATAGTTTACGCTAGGGCTCACAATAATATACTTAAAAAGATTAAAAGATGTGCTAAGCGGGATATCGTGTTTCATTCCATTGCTCATACTATCAATGATGCTACTTTTAAAGAGATTTTTCTCTTTTACAGTAACCTTATTATCAAGACTGGTATTTAAACTAAACCCAATTTTCTCATACCATTTGGCTGTGCCAGAATTAGATTCACTTTTCAATGGGTAAATTTTGTCCATTGAAAACGCTACTCTTGGAAAATTAACATTTACAATCTTTGTTTGATTGTTTTGAGAGTGGGTAAACGATGTGTTAAGCCTAAAAGGCGTACCAACAAAGTTTTTTGAATAACTGATGCTTGAATTTATTGTGTTATTATGAAAACTTTCTATGCTTTGAGCGTTATATCGATTATGGTTGGTGGAACCAAAATTAACATTTGCCGAAAATGTTGAATTTGGATTCGCTTTGGCATCTTGAGTGTGATTCCATCTAATATTATAGGACGTTATAGTATCGGCATCTGTTTTTATTATTGAATAATCTATATTGAAACTACCGTTATATTTATACCTCTTTTTATATGTAGATTGATCTCTTATTAACCAAGAACCAAAGGAGTATATATCTCCGGTAATTTTCATATCCATGTTATCGTTAATTCCAAAATAGTAACCCCCACCTCTAAGATATACACCTCTTCGAATCTCTTCTCCGTATTCAGGGATTATTATACCATTTGCGCGTTTTTTTGTACTTGGGAAGAATCCAAATGGAATACCAATAGGCATTGGAACATCCTCAATCACAAGGTAAGCAGGACCTGAAATTATTTTATCGTTTGGAATTAATTTACCTTTAGTTATTGCAATATAGAAATGGGGATGAAGCTGATCGCAAGTTGTGAATTTGCCATGTGAAATATTAACGCAGTTATCAGGCATTTTCTTTGTTTCTTCTCCATGCATAAATCCACCATCTTGCTCAGTTACTACACCCTTTATTTTTGCTTTTTTAGAGCCAAAGTTGTAGTAAATATCCTCCATGGTATAAGTGTTACTCCCTTCTTTAAATTGAGGTCGACCAATAATTTTGCCAGTACTATCAGGCATTCCTTTTGCAAAAACTTCCTTTTTTTCCATGTCAAACTCAATGTATTGAGCTTTAAGCTCAATATTTTGATATTTTACCTCAGCATCGCCATAGAGGAATATTCTTTTGCCATCTAATGAATAAATGGTAGAGTCTTTGGCATTGCTAAAGACTGGATCGGTAATTGGAGGTTTCTTTTTAACCTTTTTTGTAGAATCATTAACAGGTATTGTATCTTGGCTTAATGAATTGACAATAAGTATTTTGTTGGTCACACCTGATGTTCGACCAACAATAGAAATAGTAAGAAAAAAAAGTACAAGTAGCCTGAAATGCAATTTTAGTCGTATTTTTGTGTTTAGTTTATTTGAAATCGCGCTCAAAACTAGTTAAAAAATCGATAAGGGTAATTAATGCAATTTATTTTTAGATCAACATTTTTTAAAGTATTAACACTTTTTAGTGTTTTAGTGATAATTTTCACCCTCAATTTTAGTGCCATTGGTCAGAATCCGGCAAGCAGTGGATTGAGAAAAATTGTAATTGATCCTGGGCATGGAGGTAGTGATCCTGGGACAGTAGGTAGTCATACTCGTGAAAAAGATATAACTCTTTCGATATCGCTTAAAGTGGGTACCCTAATAAAAAATAATTTTAGCGATGTTGATTTAATTTACACTCGGAAGGACGATCGATTCGTCCCACTTGATGAACGAACAAGGATTGCTAATGCTGAAAAAGCAGATCTTTTTATTTCTATTCATTGCAATGCAAATACTAGCAAAAGTCCATACGGTGCTGAAACATATGTGCTTGGATTGCATAGATCAGAAGATAACCTTGATGTTGCTATGCGTGAAAATGCCGTTATTGCCTATGAGGAGGATTATTCATCTAAATATGAAGGGTATGATCCAAAATCTACTGAATCCTTTATAATATTCAATTTGATGCAAAATGCATACCTCGATCAAAGTTTGAAACTGGCAAACAATGTTCAAACTGAGATTAAGGCTCAGGCTAGACGATATGATAGAGGTGTTAAGCAAGCTGGATTTCTTGTGCTTTGGAAAACTTCAATGCCTAGCATTTTAATTGAGGTAGGTTTTTTAAGTAACGTCAGAGAAGAGGCTTTTCTTATGTCAAACGAGGGTCAAGAGCAGATTGCATCTGCTATTTTTAAAGCTTTTAGTGAGTATAAAAAGCTAATCGATAATCACACATCTTTTACATCTATAGTAAAGAGTGAGGCTGTTAAAGAGGATTCAATAAAACCAGATGAAGAGAAAACTGTTGTAGAAAATAAACCCGATATTGTTTTTAAAATTCAGGTAAAATCATCAAAAAAGAGAATTCCTATTACCCCTAAGAACTTTAAGAACTATAAAGGTGTTGATGAAATAAAAGTTGATGGAACATATAAATATATGATTGGTAGTAAGAAATCTTATTCAGAAATTATTGAACTTTGCAAACAGTTAAAAAAGAGTTTTCCTGGAGCCTTTGTGGTTGCGTTAAAAGGGGATACTATCATACCTATTGATACAGCATTAAAAGAACTATCATTATAAGAAAGTACTATGAAGATTAGAATTACCCGAGAGGCAAAAATTGGTTTTTTTGCAATACTCTGTCTTGCTGCTATGTTTTGGGGGATTAATTTTCTTAAAGGAAAAAATATATTCAGTCCAAACCATGTTTACTATGCAATTTTTGATCAGGTTGATGGACTTGAGAACACTAACCCTGTATTAATTAACGGATTCAAGGTTGGATTGGTTAAAAGTATCAAATTTGAAGAGGGAAATACAGGTCGTTTTTTGGTTACCCTTTTAATTGGGAAGAAGTATCAAATACCTGAAAATACTATTGCTAAGATGATTAGCACAAGTATTATTGGAGGTAAAGCCATTAAGTTAGAGGTTACAAAAGGGAGCAAGTACATTAATCCTGGAGACACTCTAAAAGCGCAGATTGAAACTGGATTGATTGATCAACTAGGACATCAGATAGCCCCCATTAAGCAGAGAGCAGAATCGTTAATGAAAGAATTGGAAACAACGTTAAAAGTTATGACTGAGGTTTTTAACGAGGGTAACCGTGAACAGCTTAGCCAAAGTTTTGCAAACTTAAACAAAGCGCTGTATAGTATTAATCAAACAGCTGCTGAGCTTGATACATCATTAAGCCCCAATGGTACTTTACGCAAGATTTTTGGAAATATGGAATCGATTAGCGCAAATCTTAAAAATAACAATAAGGATATAACCAAGATTGTAAAGAATTTCTCATCGATTAGCGATTCGATAGCAAAGATTAAATTTGCATCAACAATGCTACAGGTTGATTCTGCAATGCGCCAATTTAATCATGTAATTACTAACATTAACGCTGGGAAGGGAACTTTGGGTAACTTAGCCAAAAACGATACCTTATATTATAATATTGAGAGTGCATCACGTAGCCTTGATCTTTTACTAAAAGATTTAAAAGCAAACCCTAAGCGATACATTAATTTTTCACTTATTGATTTAAGTAGAACCAAATATGAGGAAGTTAAAAAACCTCATTAAAGACTAAATTATCTTTTTAGAAAAATAAAAAAGCATACTTGGAATTCTTTTTAAGGGATGCTTTTTTTTATCATCAGAATTTATTATATAAGAGAAAATCTCAATGTGTTCGCAGCCAAAAATTTACGTTATTAACATGTTAATTATCTGATTTTTAATTATTTAAAAATAATTTATTTTTTTGATAAAATTATTGTAGTGATAGTTAATTCGTTAAACTTAAAACCAAAATTGCAATACAAAAAGTGTTTTTTTTTTCATTTTTTTATTCACAATTTTGTTGAGGAACATTTTTTTTAATACAAACGCTATATAAGTTAATATCAACATGGTGCGCGATTTTCAGGAAGTTTGGCACAGTTGCCTAAGGATAATTAAAGATAATGTATCTCCTATAAGCTTTAAGACTTGGTTTGAGCCCATAGTACCTGTTAAATTGGAGAAAAGCATACTTACTATCCAAGTTCCTAGTCCTTTCTTTTATGAGTATTTGGAGGAGCAGTATATCGACATTCTTCGAAAAACACTTCGCAAAGAACTTGGTATTGACGCTAAACTTGAGTATAGCGTTGTGATGGAAAATAATAACTTTGCCAATAGCAAGCCTTATACTGTAAAGTTTCCAACACAGAATAAAACCGACCTTAAAAATAAACCAGTTTCTATACCGGTTAATAACCAAGAATATCAGATCAAAAACCCTTTTGTTATTCCTGGCATTAAAAAACTTTTTGTTGATCCACAGCTTAATCCTGATAATACGTTTGCCAATTTTGTTGAAGGAGAGTGCAATCGACTTGCTCGTTCTGCAGGCTTAGCAGTTGCCCATGCACCTGGTAAAACGGCATTTAATCCACTTCTACTTTATGGAAATTCAGGTTTGGGGAAAACACATCTGGCACAGGCTATTGGAATTGAGGCTAAACAGAAATTTCCTGATAAAACTGTTCTTTACGTAAATGCTGCAAAATTTCAGACACAATTTGTTGAAGCGATAAGGAATAATAATAAGAATGATTTCTTGCACTTCTACCAGATGATCGATATTCTTATCATCGACGACGTTCAGGAGTTTGCTGGTAAAGAAAAAACACAGGATACTTTTTTTCATATTTTCAACCATCTTCACCAATCAGGTAAGCAGTTAATCTTTACTTCTGATAAACCTCCTGTAGAATTGCAAGGTTTGGAACAGAGACTTTTATCGAGATTTAAATGGGGCTTATCAGCCGATTTACAAACTCCTGATTTCGAGACCAGAATAGCAATTTTAAAGAAAAAGATTTACAATGATGGCATCATCGTGCCTGATGAGGTGATTGAATATATCGCATCAAATATTACCAATAATATCAGAGAACTTGAAGGTGCACTTATATCATTATTAGCTCAATCAACACTAAATAAAAAGGATATCACCCTTGAGTTAACCTCTGAAATGGTTGATAAACTTGTAAAGAGTACTAGAAAAGAGATTTCGATTGACTATATTCAAAAAATTGTTTGTGAGTATTTTGGATTGCCATCTGATGTTTTACAAACCAAGACTCGTAAGAGAGAGATTGTTCAAGCTCGCCAGATAGCCATGTATTTTTCAAAAAGTATGACTAAGTCATCTTTATCAACGATTGGTAGCATTATTGGGGGCAAGGATCATGCAACCGTATTACATGCATGTAAGACAGTAAATAACTTAAAGGATACTGATAAACGCTTCAAAAGCCAAATTGAGGATATTGAGCGTAGATTGAAGATATAATTATAGGAACTCATTATAAAAAGNNAATTTACTAAGTGTATTTTTATACATAAAGTGTATAACAACTTTTTTTGTTTTTCTTTCGTAATAGTTTAACAGTTTATCCTATTTTTTAGTCATTAAAGGATATGTAGTTGATTCTTTTATGTTATAAGGTTCAAAAATTAGTTTATTATGTATCTTTTCCGCTATATAAGTTCTAGAATATTCACTTCTCTTTTAATTGTCACAGCTTTTACTGTATCTAATTTTCAATTTGTTAATGCTCAAATTACTGATAGCATTGAAATAAACTTGTTAAAACATCATTCAGATACAGCCATATTAAAAAAGTCTTTGATTCAACTATTAGAATCAAAATTTGTGGGAACTAAAAAGGGGGATTCTTTAGCTTCCATAATTATGAATCAATCGGAGCGATTAAAATATGCTTATGGAATAGCATTGTCAAATAGATATTTAGGTGTGAATTTTCATAATAAAGGGGACTTTAAGTCGTCGTTATCACATTTTCTTAAATCCTTGTCGCAATTTAATGAAATAGAAGACAGTGCGCTTATTTTAATAACATACCAATCATTAGCTAGTTCCTACTTTAATATCGGAAAGCAGGATAGTGCAATTCATTACTGTAGTAAAGCTATAAAATCGTATCAAGTTAGGAACGAATTTAAAAAATTGTCTTCCTGTTACAATACTCTAGGTGGTATTTATTGGTCGAAAGGTGATCTTGCATCAGCAGCAGATGCATTTTACAAAAGCTTAGATATTAAAGTAAAGTTAAATGATAGTTTAGGGATTGCAAATACCTACAATAATATTGGAATCCTTTTCGATACTCAGCAAAAATTGCCTGAAGCGCTTGAGATGTATAATAAATCACTAGAGATTTATAAGAAAAAATCGGTTAAACGTGGTATAGGAAGAGCATATAACAATATTGCAATTGTTCTTAAAAATATGAATCGTTGCGATGAGGCGATCGATATGCTTCTTAATTCCCTTGAAATAGATAAACAACTTGGAAATATAGATGATCAAGGTAAAACTCTAAACAACATTGGCCAGCTTTACCTTAAAAAGAATGACGCTCTTTCAGCATTAAAGTATCTAAATAGGGCCAAAGAGATCTTTCAGAATAACAAAAACATTAATGGAGAAACTGCTTCAATAATAAACATTGGTCGTGCTAATTCCATGTTAGGCAATTTTCAGAATGCATTAACTTATTATGATCAAGGACTATTATTGGCTAAAGGCATTCAATCATTAGAGCTGATTAATGAATTGTATAAAGAACTATATAAAACGCATAAGAAACTCGGGAATACTAGTTTAGCATTAACTTACCATGAACTTAATTCAACACTTAGCGACTCAATCAAAAGCCTTGAGAATTTAAATAAACTCGATGAACTTAAGATTAAATATGAGACAGAGCTTAAGGGATCTGAAATTACCTTATTAAATAAAGATCGTCATATAAGAGAATTGGTTATTGAAAGACAAAAATCTATTAATAGATTTTTATTACTTGTAATGGGATTGCTACTATTGTTAGTTTGTTTAGTAGTTATTGGATGGTTAACCATCAGGAGGGACAATCAAGATTTGCTGCTTAAAAATAACGAGATTAATCAGCAGAAAGAGGAGATAGAAGCTCAACGAGATCTGATGGAATCCTTCAACAATACTCTCAACCAGCAGAATGAAGAGATATTGGCTCAACGCGATCAGATTGAAGCAAAAAATACCATTATCTCAGCAACGAATCGTAGATTAACTGAAAATATTGAATATGCATCGAGAATACAGAATGCTTTACTTCCTGATGTTGAATCCATTAAAAATTATTTCTCAGATTATTATATAATTTACAAGCCTAAAGATATTGTAAGTGGCGACTTTTACTGGATGTGGCCTCAAAAGGAAAAAATCTTTTTTTCTATTGCTGATTGTACAGGACATGGAGTTTCAGGTGCTTTTATGAGCATTTTAGCCCATAACTATTTAAAAGACTCTGTGATAAGCAAGGGATATTCGAGACCAAATGAAATCATTTCTTTTATCAGCAATGAAGTTGAGGATAGCTTGTACAGTAATATACCAAAATTTAACGTAAAAGATGGGCTTGACATTATTGTATGTTGCTACGATAAGAAAGATGGTTATCTAGAGTTTAGTGGGGCGCATAGTTCGTTTTACTTAATTAGAGATAATGTTTTAACTTGTTACAAGACTGACAGATATTCAATTGGAGGCCATATGAGCTCTAATGTTTTATTTTCAAACCAAAGAATAAAAATTCAAAAAGGTGATAAATTAGTTTTTTTTACAGATGGGTATATGGATCAGTTAAATATGGTTACAAAAAAGAAAATTGGTGGCACTAATTTTAAAAATCTGATTCATAAAACTCAGAGTCTTACTCTACTTGAGCAGAATCAAGAGATATTAAATTTCTTTAACAAGTGGCGTGGCGATTACGAACAGATTGATGATGTGCTGATTTGGACAATTGTGGTTTAGGTTTAATAGAATTTTATTCTGTTAAATTCATTTTATTAGGGAAATTTGTTGAAAACTTATTTTAAACGGTTTATATTTTTTAAAGATCGTTTTTTGTAATTGTAAAAATTGACCTACTTTTGTGCAAACACAGCAAAATGGTCTTTTTACTTTTAAGCATTCTAACTTCAACATCGATTTTTATCGCATTTCAGTTAATTGGTCGATTTAAGGTAAATACGTTCAGTGCAATTATTGTCAATTACATTACAGCCTGCCTAGCAGGTTTTTTTTTGAGCCATAGTGACCTTTTTGCTGTTAATATTTTAGGTTCTGCATGGCTACCACTGTCATTACTTTTAGGCGTTTTGTTCATTACAATGTTCCGTTTAATAGGACAGAGCGTACAAAAGGTTGGTATTTCTACAACCTCGGTTGCTGCAAAGATGTCGCTTATTATTCCCATCCTTTTTACTGTTGCTATTGAGGTAGACGACACGTTAACCCCAATTAAGATAATCGGAATTGCTCTAGTACTTGTAGCCGTTTTTCTAACATCATATAAACCCGAGAATGGACATATTCAGGTTACATCAACAGTACTTCCTCTTATAATTTTTATCGGTATTGGTATACTTGATTCGTTAATAAAATATGCTCAGTTTCGATATGTTTCGAATGATTTAAACCCAATATTCTCAGGATTTACTTTTGGGGTTGCAGGGTTAACAGGGATTCTTTTATTACCTTTTAACCGAAAGGCAGCTATAGATTTTAAGAGATTAAAAACTTGGATTCTTGGAATTGTTTTAGGATTATCAAACTTTGGTTCGATGTATTTCTTTATTAAAGCTCTAAATCATATCGATTCGTCAACGGGCAGGCAGTTACAAGGTTCTGTAGTGTTTGGGATTAATAATATAGGAATTGTTGCTCTTGGAGTTCTATTAGGGTTAATCTTTTTCAAGGAACGTCCAACTAAAGCAAACTGGTTTGGAATAGCGACCTCTATTATTGCTATAGTCGTATTAACTATTAGCCAAGGTTAAAGTATGGAGATAGCTGAAGATACATACCAAACCATAAGTTCAAAAGCCGAAGGGCTTTACAAAGAGAAAGGTAGCAAGTTTATTGCTTTGGCTTTTCCTGTATCAAGTGAGGGAGATGTAAAGGAGATTCTTGCCACCCTTCGAAAAGAATATCATGATGCACGACATCATTGTTACTCGTACATTATTGGATTTAAAGGTGAGCATTGGCGGGCTAACGACGATGGTGAACCATCGGGAACCGCAGGTAGACCAATTTATGGTCAAATTCAGAGTTTTAACTTGACAAATACGTTGATTGTAGTTATAAGGTATTTTGGAGGAACAAAGCTTGGTGTATCTGGCTTGATAAACGCATATAGAGCAGCTGCTACAGATGCATTGCAGCAGTCGAAAATAGTGGTTAAAACCGTTAATGATATTTATCGCATATCATTTGGGTACTTAGCAATGAATGATATAATGAAGTTGATTAAGGACGAAAACCTCAATATAATTGAACAAGATTTTAATACATCCTGCTTTGTTACAATTGGTATCAGGCAAAGTAAAACGGGAATTGTTTTAGCAAAGATTGAGAAGATTGACTCAGCAATTGCAAATTACATAGAGACATTATAGTGCCCCTTTTTTGGGGCATTTTTTTTGATTTTAAAGTAAATATATAACTAGTTAAACCAAATAATATGAAGAACAGAAGTTTAGTTTCGATTGATGATTTAAGCAAAGAAGAGATTTTTAAAATTCTCGACCTTGCCGAGGGTTTTGAAAAGAATCCAAACCAACGAATCTTAGATGGTAAAGTTGTAGCAACCCTGTTCTACGAACCATCAACACGTACGCGTTTGAGTTTTGAAAGCGCTGTTAACCGTTTAGGTGGTCGTGTAATAGGTTTTTCCGAGGCATCATCATCGAGCGTATCGAAAGGTGAAAGCCTAAAGGACACCATCATGACTGTCGCTAATTATTCAGATCTTATTGTTATGCGTCACCCTATTGAGGGTAGTGCACGCTACGCGAGTGAAGTATCAAATGTACCAATAATCAATGCTGGCGATGGAGCAAATCAACATCCAACTCAAACTCTTCTCGATTTGTTCTCAATTCGTAAAACACAGGGTAAACTCGATAATCTTAAAATAGTAATGGTTGGTGACCTAAAATATGGTCGCACTGTTCATTCGCTATTAATGGCTATGTCGCAGTTTAATGCATCGTTCACGTTTATCTCTCCCAAAGAATTACAAATGCCTAGCGAGTATAAAATGTATTTGGATAAAGTTGGTCTTAAATATAAAGAAACCACCGATTTAGCTGAAAATATAAAGGATGCTGATATCATTTACATGACCAGAGTTCAACGCGAGCGTTTTTCAGATCCATTGGAGTATGAAAAGGTTAAAAATGTTTATGTTCTTCGTAACTCAATGCTTGAAGGTACAAAACCAAACATGAGAGTTTTGCATCCACTTCCAAGGGTAAATGAAATTCACACAGATGTTGATGATAATCCTCAAGCATATTATTTTCCACAGGCTCTAAATGGTGTATTTACACGCATGGCTATCATGGCTTTGATACTTGGATTAAAGTAATAATCATTTAAAAACGAAATTATCATGAAAGATATAAAACAGCTTAGCGTTAGCGCAATTCAGAATGGTACAGTTATCGATCATATTCCTGCTCAAAATCTTTTTAAAGTCATAACAATTTTAGGGCTCGATAAAATTGGTTCGCAAATAACGTTTGGGACTAACCTTGAAAGTAAAAGGATGGGTAAAAAGGCAATTATAAAGATTGCTGATAAGTATTTTGAAAAAGACGAGATTAACCGTATTGCAATGGTAGCTCCATTAGCGAAACTTAATATAATTAAGGATTATAATGTGGTTGATAAAATGCTTGTTGAAGTACCTGAGGAGATAGGGGGAATTGTAAAGTGTATGAACCCTAAGTGCATTACCAATAACGAGAAAGTCAATACTCGATTTAAAGTGGTAGATAAAAAGAACGTATCGTTAAAATGCCACTATTGTGAGAAGATTACTGATCAGGAGCATATGGAATATCTTTAGAATTAATATGCTGACAAATTAAGAAGCAAAAAGCGACAAGGAATTACATCCTTGTCGCTTTTTCTTTATTGTTTACTGAATAGCATTAAGAGATTGAAATCTGACGAACTGGTTTAACCTTAGCCTCATCTTTTTTAGGTATCACAACGTTTAGGATACCATCCTTGTAGGTCGCTTTAATTTTATCCGACTCAACGGTATCGGGAAGGGTGAAGTACCTTTTAAACGATGCGTATTGGAATTCACAACGCATCATTTTTTCTTCGTTTTCTTCATTTTTAACCTCTTTCTCGCTTGAGATTTCAAGAACGTTGTTGTTTAGATCGATCTTAAAATCTTTCTTATCGAATCCGGGTGCAGCAACTTCAATGGCAAACTCATCTTTACCTTCCTTGATATTCACTGCAGGCATTGTTGTGTTTACTTGATTTTCAAAAAATCTTGTAAACAAATCGTCGCCAAAAAATCCATTGTTAAAGTTTGGCAACATGGTCTTACGTCTTACTGTTGGGAACATAATTTTATCCTCCATTATTTAGTTTAACTTATTTTGTTTTTTGGACAACCTTTAAATTTTGGTTGCTGATGGAGAATATTCAATGAGTATGCCAATCGATATGTTCGGACAATATGGCTTATTTGTGATAATTTACAATGACAATATGGCGCAATATTGAATGTAATTACCTTATTTTGAACTTCAAAAATCTTTGGGTTCGCTTTATTGATAACATATTGAGAAACTATCAGTGTAAAATCGTATTTTTTTCATACCTTTTGCGATGTTTTACCGGTATACAATACTCTTTTAAATATGCTTGAGCATAACCCTGAACGAAATAATGAGATTGCGAAACTAAAAGCAGAGTTGGAATCTGTTAAGCATAGTTATCAGCTTTTGCAGGATATTGCTATGAGCAGCGAGGGTGGTATTTACATTGTTCAGAATTTTAGGTTTGTATTCAATAATCCTGGCTTCTGTAATCTTATTGGTTATTCAACAGAAGAGCTAAAAGGTCTAAATTTTATTGATATTGTTCATCCTAACGATAAGAAGTTGATGAAACTTCTTTTTCATGGGAATTACTCTGAAATCCGTCAAAAACAATCAAGTAGCTATACTTTTAGAGTAATAACTAAAGGAGGTAGTTTAAAATGGCTAAAATCGCATGTTTCGGTAATCGATTGGGAAGGAGAGCCTGCATTGCTCGATTCGTGTTTTGATATTACAATACAAAAGGATACTGAAACAAAGCTTATTGATGAGGAGCAGAACTTTAGGCAACTCGTAAATACCTTTGATGATTTTGTTTTTATCCTTAATAATCGGGGCAACGTAATTCAAACAAACCAACCAGTCATAAATTCTTTAGGTTACCGAGAGCATGAGCTATTGCTTAAACCGTTTGATGAACTTATTGATAACTCTAACGATTCAAATATTAATAAGATTATTGAAAGCGTTCAAAGGAAACGAAAAGAGAGTTTTTCTTCTTTTTTAGTAACTAAGAAACAAGCAAAGATCCCTGCTGAAATAAGGATGTTTAAAGGTGTCTGGAGTGGTAAAGATGTAATTTTTGTTATTTGCCAGGATATAACACAAAAGGTTAAAGCGGAAAGGGCAATTAAAATATCCGAGGAAAAATTTTCCAAAGCCTTTAATACTAAGGCCGTAATGATGGCTATTGTAACTTTTAACGAAGGTCATTTTATTGATGTAAATGAAGCTTTTCTTCAAGGAACAGGACTTAAGCAGAATGATGTAATTGGAAAAACTATTAATGATGTTGATATATTCGTATACTCAAATATTAGAGAAGATTTATTAAAGCAGATTTTTACATCTGAACGATTCTCGGAACAAGAGATTCAAATAAAAAATGTTAAGTGCGAAATTCTAACTTGTTTATTTTCAGCAGAAGAGATTATTATTCAGGGAGATAAGTGTTTGCTTATTGTTATGAGCGATATAACTCAACGTAAGCAGGTAGAAAAAGAATTGATTCATGCTAAAACTCAAGCAGAGGAAGCAAATAAAGCAAAAGAGCAATTCTTATCTACAATGAGTCACGAGATCAGAACCCCGATGAATGCTGTTATTGGAATGACAAACCTTTTGATTCAGGAGCAACCAAAGCCTGAACAAATTGAAAACCTTAACGCTTTAAAATTCTCAGCTGAGTCGCTCCTAGCTTTGCTCAATGATATTCTTGATTTTAGTAAAATTGAAGCAGGTAAGATTGAACTTTCTAGAGAGGTATTTAATCTTAGATTAATAATCGAAGGTATAAAAAACACTTATGATTTAATAGCCAAGAATAAAGGAATTACGCTCTTTTCAGCCTTTGATGATAGAATTCCGAGTAAACTAATTGGTGATCCAATTAGGATAAATCAAGTACTCACTAATTTAGTTGGTAATGCACTAAAATTTACGGAGTCTGGCTCAATTGGTTTAGCATGTAAGTTTGAAAAGGAAGATGATGAAAGTTTAACTGTTTTATTTTCAATTGTTGATACAGGAATAGGT
>DQHR01000114.1 GCA_003531155.1 Bacteroidales bacterium
CCCCTGCAAGGTTTATCATTGTAGTAACATCAAGGTACGAACTGTCGATCTGTCCTCCATTATGAACACCAACTCCAAAAAGACTCATTGTTAATCCATTAGGCTTAATAAAAGTATTAGGCTTAAATATTGCGGCAAAACCCATAGTAAAAACCTCCTGAAAAGGGCTACCATTTTTAATATAACGTTCCCAGTTTGTCCACGAATCGCCCCGAAAACGATCTTTATTTGTTAAAAATTGAATCCCTGTTTCGGGCTGAGAAGTGAAAAGTCGTTCGGGTTTCATCAAAGGTTCTGGTAAGAAGTGGAGCTGCTGGGAATGGATTGTTCCCAAAACCAACTCAACACCATCAAGCAACTTAACCTCAAGCGAAAGCACTGGGACTATTCGCTCTACGGTATCGTTACCAGCAAAGTAGAGTGTATGAAAACCAGCCGAGAAACTGGTTTTTAGATTGGGCTTATATTTAACTTGTGGTTGAACATAAAAGCCCGGATATGTGTATCCTTTCTTAATATTACTAATGTATTCTCTATCATCAAAAAAAGCGGATGCATATGGGTTTATACTAAACTTACCTGAATCACCAACCATCACTGAGCTACGCATATTATGCTTTACCCAAAATTCCTGTGAAAAAGTTAATGATGAACTTAGTAATAAAAGAAAGCAACAAATAATATTTTTCATCACTGTTAAAATTTGGCTAAAATTAACCTTTTTTAAAATATCAAGAATTCTTTATACACAATTCAACAGCTGGGAGGTAAGTAATCTCATCTAAATTTATTATACATTTGAGCCATAAAAAATTTAACTTCCCATCATATGCAGTCAATTGATAGTAACAAGTACCACAAAATCAATAACATTTTTGGTTGGGTATCATTTGCTATAGCAACGTTAGTTTATTTTGCTACTATTGAACCTACCGCAAGTTTTTGGGATTGTGGTGAGTTTATTGCTAGTGGTAACCGTTTAGAGGTTGGCCACCCTCCCGGAAGTCCAATATTTATGCTTATTATCCGATTTTTCACCATGTTTGCACCAAGCAAAGAGATGATACCAATTTTTGCCAATGCCATGTCGGCTTTAGCAAGTTCATTTACTATCATGTTCTTATTTTGGAGTATTACCCATATTGCTCGAAAAGTCGTTAATAAAACCGAAACGTATACATCATCACAAGTCATATTAATTATTGCATCAGGATTTGTTGGAGCATTAGCTTATACTTTTTCTGATACTTTCTGGTTCTCAGCCGTTGAAGGGGAGGTTTATGCCACATCATCGCTATTTACCGCTTTAGTATTTTGGGCAATTCTTAAGTGGGAAAATGTTGCTGACCAACCATATGCAAATCGATGGATTATTCTGATTGCATTTCTGATGGGTCTTTCAATAGGCGTTCATCTTCTGAATCTATTAGCAATTCCTGCCATTGTTATGGTTTACTATTTCAGAAAGTATGATGCCACAAGATGGGGGGTTATTTCAGCGCTATTGATTAGTTTCTTTCTTCTTCTTGCATCGCTAGCATTTGTAATAAAAGGGTTTGTTATTATAGCATCAAAATTCGAACTTGCTTTTGTTAATGGATTTGGAATGCCATATAACTCAGGTGTAATATTCTATTTACTACTAGTCACAGGGTTGCTTATTTATGGTATTTCATATACTTATAAAAAAGGTAAAGTTGTTTGGAATACTATTCTGCTAGGGTTAACAGTAATGCTAATGGGTTATAGCTCATATGCATTAACGGTTATCCGTTCATCGGCTAAACCACCAATGAATCAGAATGCACCTGATAACATGTACTCGCTTTTATATTATCTTAACCGCGAGCAATATGGCGATAGCCCTCTTATTTACGGACAAGCATTTAACGCACCAGTTATTGGAACTGAAGAAGGAGCGGCATCATATATTCCTTTAAATGGGAAGTACATTGTAGCTGGCCACAAAACAAAGTACATTTTTGATGACAGATTTATGACCATTTTCCCAAGAATGTATAGTAGCGAAGCAAATCATGTAAAGGGATATAAGCAATGGACAAATTATACAGGTATACCTGTTCAACTTCAAAACAATAGCGGTAAAGTTGAAACTCGCTATATTCCAAAACTCTCCGATAATATTAAATTCTTTTTCAAATATCAAATGGGATTTATGTATTGGCGTTACTTTATGTGGAATTTTGCTGGTCGTCAGAATGATATTCAGGGTAATGGTGATGTATTAAAAGGGAACTGGATATGTGGAATTCCGTTTATTGATAACGCTAGGTTAGGTACTCAGGAAAATCTTCCTGCTGTATATAAAAACAATAAAGCACGAAATAAATACTATTTATTGCCTTTGCTCCTTGGAATTGCAGGGGTATTCTATCTTTATAAAAGAAATAAAAAAGATTTTTGGGTAGTTACTCTACTTTTTGTTTTAACTGGTGCGGCCATTGTTATATATCTTAACCAAAAACCCTTTGAACCACGTGAACGCGACTATGCCTACGCTGGTAGTTTTTATGCTTTTGCTATTTGGATTGGGTTAGGCGTTTTAGGTATCTATGAGGTTACAAAAAAATGGATAGCCGAACATTATGCTGCTATCGGCACCAGTGCTGCTTGTATGGTTATACCCATTATTATGTGTAATCAAAACTGGGACGATCACGACAGATCTGGTCGTTATACTTCGGTTGATTTCGGCTACAACATGTTGATAGGATGCGCTCCAAATTCAGTATTATTCACATATGGTGATAACGATACTTTCCCTCTTTGGTACAATCAAGAGGTTGAAGGTGTTCGTCGGGATGTTAGGGTTTCGAACCTTAACTACCTCCGGGGCGATTGGTATATCGACCAAATGAAGCGCAAAGCTTACACCTCCGATCCTCTCCCACTTACTATGACTCACGATAAATACTACTCTGGTAAGCGAGATTATACTTTAGTTTCGGACCAAATTAAGGGAGCAATAGATCTAAGACAAGCATTATCTTTCATTTATAGCGATGATCCTGTTTCTCAAGTACAATCGCCTTATAGCCAAAATGAAAAACTTTGCTTTATCCCATCAAATATCCTTTTCCTACCTATTGATAAGGACAAAGTAATTAAAACGGGTACAGTAAGCATAGAAAGAGCTAAGGAGATTGTTGATACAATGGTTTGGAAAATCTCTGAAGATGTTATCATGAAAGAGGGCTTGGTGGTTCTTGATTTGCTTGCAACCAATAACTGGGAGCGTCCTATTTATATGGGAACAACTGTTAGTAACGATTCCTATCAAAACCTCGAAAAGTATTTCCAAGTTGAAGGAATGATGTTCCGAATTGCTCCAATCCAATCAGGTCAAATAGATTATGATTTTGGCAAAGTTGATACAAAAGTGATGTACGATAATGTCATGAATAAGTATCGTTTCAGAAGTATAGCAGATCCTAAGGTTTACCTTGATGAAAATAACGGTCGAATTGTATCAAACTATAGGAACATGTTTGCACGCCTTGCAGGTGGTTTAAACGACGAAGGGAAGAAAGAAGAAGCAATAAAAGTACTAAACCGTTGTATAGAACTTTTCCCACCAAGCAAAGTTCCTTTCAACTACCTTTCTCTCTCAATAATCGAAAACTACTATAGAGCAGATGCTAAGGACAAAGCTGTCAGTGTTTCAAAAATTATGCTTGATAATGCAGCCGATCAACTTAGATATATTCTAAATCTCCCTAAAAACTATATTAAAATTCTTAACAATGAGATTCAGCTGAATATGGCTATAATTCAGGAACTATATAGGCAGGCTGACCGTTTCGAAAAAGGTTCACACCTTAAGGAGATTGAAAGTACTTTTGGTCAATTTGCATCAAGGTTAGAGTCGAGATAATTTATGATAAACCTTAGTCCTCCTAAATTTTTCCAACGTCTTTTCCCATCCCTCATCTGGAGTTTTCCAGATGAGAAGGATGCGGTATTTTTAACGTTCGATGATGGCCCAACAGAGGATATAACATTTTGGGTTCTCGATCAACTTAAAAAGTATAATGCAAAGGCTACCTTCTTTGTGCTAGGTAAAAACGTGGAACTGAATCCCCACATCTATGAACGCATTGTATCCGAAGGTCATAAAGTTGGAAATCATACATATAGTCATCAAAAGGGATGGGCAACAGATACAAGTCAGTACGTTGAAGATGTAGACTTTGCTAATGGATTTGTACATAGCAACCTTTTTCGACCACCCTATGGGCGAGTTAAACCATCTCAGCTACGCGTTCTAAAACAGCGTTACAAGATTATTATGTGGGATGTACTTAGCATGGATTATAGCCGACGGGTATCACCACGTCGCGTTGTGAACAACGTTATAAATCACATACACCCCGGGGCAATCATAGTATTTCACGATTCACGCAAAGCAGAACGCAGTTTGAGGTATGCACTTCCACGGGTTCTTGAAGCAATATCACAAAAGGGATTGAAATTCAAATCGATTGAGTAAATATTCATTAGTCTAACACCCTTTTGTTAAACTGTTTTTTATTAACCACTTTTTTGATATAAAAACTATAAAACCAAATAAAGGGTCGTAAAGGAAAATAAAGGAAGAAAAAACTATCGGGGAGTTTAACCATTTTCCAATCGTTAAAATTCGGCTCAAGCAGCGACCAACAAGTTAATTTATACCTAAAACCTTGCTTTAATCTCATTTTATAAATCGGTATTCTTAACCGGCTTAATTTATGCGAGAGCGTTAATTTCTCGTTGCTAATTATCGCCGTTTCAGCTTGGATAACAATGCTTTTAACCTTTTTCAACTCTATTGGGCTTAATAAATAGCAAGTACCAAAAAAAGAGTTTACCAGCTGAATGGCCTGTAAAACAGGTATCTCATTTCCATTTTCTTTAGCGTTAACTATCGCTTCATCAACCGGGACCATCCCGCTTAAAAGCATTTGGGCTATATCCCTCAACCAAATCAACCGAAACCACTGATGAATTGAGCCATGCAAGCAAAGAAATTCAAAATTATGCTTAAAGGAAAGTACTCTAACCAATTTACTTGCAATTTCAACCTCTCTACTCTCGACAAAAACATCTTCGATCGATATTGGCAAAAGCTCTCTCTGAGAGAATAAGCGCCAATGAATCTCAATCAAAACTGCTGTTCGAGGGTTTTTTAAAGCAATTTGATTTTTACGCTTTCGATAAAACTCTTGTTGCTTACGTGAAAGTGGAAAATCAGGATAAATCAATCTATAACCTTCTTGGGTTAAAACCGAAATAGTTTCATCAACCTTATTTGGGTGAACCAGAATATCAATATCGCGAGAAGGGCGAATAGCAATATCATCATAAATTTGTTGTGAAAGAAATGGTCCCTTAAGCAGAATATTCTCAATCGCTTTTTGTTTCAGAATTTCTGATATCCTTATTCCCTCCGATGCTAATCGCATTACATGCTCAGTTTGAGCAAGATATTTTTCTTTTAATTCTTGGGGTACATCAATCACAGTTGAATATGAAAACTTCTTTACGCTCTTGTAAAGCAAAGGTAAAACCCGATGGCGTTCGCTCAGTGCAATAAGTTTAGTCCAGTTAAATGGTTTTAAAAGCCAAAACTTAGTTTCTGCAATAGTTTCTTCATCCTGATATCCACAAAGCAAAATAAGCAAGCGGTGTTCGGGACTTAGGTATGATAAAAACTGTATTCTGCTCTTAATAATCATTTGCTAAAATCAATTGATGTAAAGGTATAAAATCGATGCAAACTACCCGTCACATATTCCAAATTGCAAATGATTTCAAAAAAAGAATCCTTACATTTGCTGTAATACATCGATTTTTAAAAAGTTTGATAACTCGCTATACATATAAAGCATTTGGGTTGATAATTGACTCGGAAATTGAATGCCCTGAGTTAATTCCAGCCACTGGAAATCCTGACATTTCAATTAGTTTAGGAAATATTCCAAAATCGCTTAATAGCCCTTTATTTTCTGGTGTTCGTTTTCAAACAAGCGGAAAAGAATTCCTTCTTTCGGTGGATGGAATTGCAAGATATTATGTAAAGAATGGGAATAGCATTACCATTGAAAAGGCTATAAATGCTAATTTATCGGATGTACGTCTCTTTTTACTCGGATCTGCAATTGGAGCAATTATTCACCAACGAGGATTAATTCCTTTCCACGGTAGTTCAGTTAAAATTGGCAATGAAGCTATTATTCTATCTGGCTTATCTGGGGCTGGTAAATCAACACTTGCTGTTGCTTTTAAACAAAAAGGCTATCAACTTTTATCCGATGACATTAGCGTCATCTCTTTTAATGCAGATGGTAGCCCATTAACTAACCCCGGATTTCCTTACATGAAACTTTGGAGCGATTCCATCTTAAAGCTGGGCGATAATCCTTCGAACTATTCAAAAATTAGAGGTGAAATAGGAAAGCATAGATTTCCAATCAAGAACAGTTTTTGGGATAAACCATTACCTCTAGGTAAGATTTTTATTATTTCAACAAGCAATTTAGGGGATAGTAAAATTGAACCAATTAAGGGTATTGAAAAGTTTAGCATGTTAAAAACTCATACATATCGTTTTAACTTTGTAGTTGGAGCAGAGATGCAGACAAAACATTTTAACTCGTTCGAATTACTTTCTAAAAATGTAGCTGTTTATAGATTAATACGCCCATCGGGTAAATTTCCATTTGATGAGTTAATAGATTTAGTTTTAGGAAATAATGGATGATTTACAGAAAATAGTTTGGCTAGCATCATACCCAAAATCGGGAAATACATGGTTTAGAGTATTTCTCTCCAACCTGCTATCTAAGGAGAATCACCCTGTTGATATAAACAATCTATTCATTTCACCAATTGCGAGCAATCGCGAATTATTTGATGAAGCAACGGGTCTATCGTCATCCGACCTAAGCAACGAAGAAATTGACAATCTTCGCCCTGGTGTTTACGAATATGCAGTTCGAAACAGCAATGAAATTCTTTTTCAGAAAGTTCACGATGCTTGGCTTAATACCCAACTAGGCGAACCAATGTTTAACAGCAAAGTGACTAAGTCGGTAGTCTATTTTATCCGAAACCCATTAGATATAGCAATTTCATTCTCAAATCATCTCTCTAAATCATTCGAATCGACAGTAAAGATAATGTCTGATAATGACTATGCTTTCGGGAACAATCCAAATCAATTACACTTTCAACTTAGGCAACGTTTACTCACATGGAGCAATCATGTTAAAAGTTGGGTAGACGAATCAAACCTTCCAATTATGGTCCTTCGTTACGAAGATATGAAATTCGATACTTTTACAGTCTTTTCAAATGCAATCAGATTTCTTAATATTAAAGCTACAGATGATGAAATTATAAAGGCAATTGGATATAGCGATATTAAGGAGATGCAGAGGCAAGAGGCTGAGAGAGGTTTCAAGGAAAAACCTACTAATGCAATCTCATTCTTTCGCAAAGGAGAGGCAGGCTCATGGCGAAAAGAACTTCCTTCGGAATTAGTTAAAAAGATTTGTGATGATCATCACGAAATAATGCTTCGTTTTGGATACATCGATCAGCAAGGAAATCCATTGTAGCTAAGTAAAAAAAAGTACTGGTGCAAACCTAATTAATTCTTCTTTCCCCGTTACAATAATATCTCCAGAACGCAACCAAGCGTGAGCAGTTAGTTTTCTATTACCATCTTTTGAAATCCCGAAGTAGATGGTTGAGGGAATATTACGTTTTTTAAGCACTCTTTTTGCAATGATTGCACGTGCAAAGCAACTAATCCTCCAAGGGGAAAAACGAATAACTCTTCGCATTATTCTTTCTAAAATTTGAACTTGTACCCTTTTTTCTTCAGTCAAATTGGTCGACGATTCAACACCCTTAACTCCAAGTCTTTTAAAAATAATTCTATTGGGGATTAATAGTACATAGAAACTATAAAAAAGCCCTAACATATATGTTCTAAAAAAAAGGGAGCGTTCTGCTCCACTGATCCTGTAAAACTTAAGGGCATAATTAATCATATCTAGTGTTCAACTACAATTAGAAGTTTTTTTTCAAGCAATTCATTCAAGAACTCAAGAGTATCAATCTCACACTGTTGCTTACTGACATCAAACTCATCAATAAGATAATCGATTAAAGTTTCAACCTTAACTGGATTTTCAATCATCTCCCATATTCTACTCCCAACCGAATCGAGTCCAAAATATTCACCATTTTCAACACTCATCATCACTTTTTCACCATCAACATCAGTTGAGACTAATCCAGAACTACGTTTTATTATTGATTCAAGAATAATTTTCATCAATCATTTTTTTATAACAAATATAACCATAAAAAAACTATAGGCATTGAAATCAATTATTCATTCACTTTTATAAAATAAACAAATCGGTTCATAAACTGTTATATCAGAAAAAATAACACTTTTCTCACTAAATTTCTTAGCAGTTTTTATTCTTACATTTTTATAATTGTACACATTTTGTAGACGAATGACTGGAATTTAGTTTTTAAAAAGCCTAAATTGTTGTATCTTTGTCGATTAATAATTAAGGATTATCTCATCCACCGTAACTAGTTCATATTAACTTCGTAAAACGGTGCATATACTTACTGTGTGGGTGGAATTAAAGTTGATGTTAAAAATTACCTGTTATGAAAAGAATAACTTTCCTTTACATCTTAATGATAGCGATGATTCTTCTAAGAGTAGAATCTAAAGCTCAGGTTGCAATAAATAATGACGGATCCGCACCAAATAGTTCCGCAATGTTGGATATTAAGAGTACTGATAAAGGAATCCTAATTCCTAGAGTTGCAGGTACAGGAAGTATAACAGCTCCTGTACAAGGCTTGCTCATCTATAATACCAGCGATGATTCTTTTTATTATTATGATGGAGGCGCATGGGTAAAGTTAGCCGCAGGAACTGCGGGGCAATGGACTACAACAAGCGGAGGTATATACTTTAATGGTGGTAGCGTTGCTATTGGCGCTTCAAGTATAAACTCCAAAGCAATGCTTGATATTGTTTCAACAACTAAAGGTATCTTAATTCCAAGAATGACTTATGCTCAAAGAACAGCTATTTCTTCTCCAACCCAAGGGTTAATTGTATATCAAACAAATAGTTCTGGTGCATATTTAGCTGGTATTTATTTTTACAATAGTGTTTGGAATTATCTTACAAACACATCAACTGGTGTTTTAAATGTTGCCCAAGGTGGAACCGGAATCAATACAGCTAATGCTGGTGATGTAATATGTGGTGGAGGTGGTACTAGTGCGTTTTCTAGCAGTGCTAGTTTTAATTATGATGGTTCAAATCTAAATCTTTCTGGAACATTCAACCACGATGGAGGAAATATAAATAAAGTTTCCACTATTACGGAGGAATCTACATTAGATGATACATACAATATTGTATTGTGTGATGGAACTTTTACACTTTACCTAGGTGATGCTTCTGCAAATTTAGGAAGAGTGTATACTATAAAAAATATAAATTCAGGTACAATTACCATTAACCCTTATAACTCGCTGATTGAAGGAGCAAGTTCTTATTCCCTACTAGCAAATAAAAGTATCGTTATTGTTAGCAATGGCAGTGCATGGTATATAACTGCAGGTTTTTAATTTTAAGCAACAATGAAATCTTAGAAACGCGAAAGTAATATGAAGATAGGAAGGCACATACTTTTAATTGTAACAATGGCTAATAGTATACTGCTATCTGCTCAAGGGCTTCGCAATGAGGGAAGAATGGTTGTATCTAATGGTTATATTGTTATAAGTGGTAATTATCAGAACGAATCCAATGCTAGTGTTACACTTGATGGTACAATTACCGTTTCAGGTAATTGGACCAATAACGGATCAACGAATGTTATTGAAAGCCCAGGTACAAATGGAACTGTTATTTTCAATGGTAACGGAATGCAAACTATTGGCGGGAGCGGAAATCTATTTGATTTTGAAAATCTTACAATAAACAGTGGATCAAAAACTGAAGTTACTGCTGGCAAGGGAGTAACAGTCTATGGAACATCAACCTTTAACGATACTCTGATTTTAAAATCGACAACTGGAAGTTACAAACCGATTATAGCAACCTTCGTTAACCAAGGATCTGTAACTGGTAATATTACGATGGAACTTTCATACAGAAGTACAGGTAGTTCAACTGCTGGAGCAGGAAGAGGTCTATATGTTTCTTCCCCGATAAGCAATGCCACAAGTACAATATTTAATGTCCCAACCAATATTCTTTTTTTTCAGGATGAAATTGCAAGACAATATGTAAAGGTTACAACTAGCGGAACAGGAATTACTGTTGGTAAAGGTTATATATTCCGTTCAGCTGTAGATTATCTTATTAAGTTTTCTGGTACGCCTAATGCTGCATCGTCCTATTCAACACCAAGTATTCCAAGGAACGATAATGCCCATTACTATTTACTAGGAAACCCTTACCCTGCTGTTATAAATTGGGATGATATAGACAAATCCAACAATATTTCTAGTACAATCTGGTATAGATCCTGTGATGATAGTGGTCACATGGTGACTGCAGACACATGGAATAGTGCTACTCAAATTGGAACAAGCAATAACGGAATACAAGTTGACGGAATGATACCACCTATGCAAACAGTTTGGGTGCAATGTGCTAGTATTGGAAGTGGTTCGCTTAGCATTCCAAATACTGTAAGGTCACACTCATGGGGAAATGCGAACTTTTTTAAAAGCAAAGCAACCTCGACTAAAAAAGATGTTCTAAGACTTTTCCTCCACTCTGATAATCATCAAGATGAAACAATAATAGTTCAATCAGAGTATGCACAAAATACTTTTGAGAATTGGGATTCAAGAAAGCTTTTTAATAATG
>DQHR01000174.1 GCA_003531155.1 Bacteroidales bacterium
GTTTGAAAATGGAATTCAGATTGGTACGTTAAGCTTTGCTATGTGGACAAATAAAGCAAAAGGAATTTTAAACGATAAAGAATTTGAGTATCGAACTAAAGGCTTCTTTAAACCTGAAACAGAAATTGGTGATTTAAAAAATGGTAATATTGTTGGGAAAATTACCTATAACGAATGGAAAACTAAAGCAACAATAACTCTAATTGATGGTAGAGTATGTGAATGGCAGTATCAAAACTTTTGGCATACTAGATGGGCGCTAAATCAAGGACTCTACTTTATTAACTATAAGAGTTCAATGCTTAATGGTGAAATTACTAGCCACTTACCTGATGAGGTTCTTATAATTACAGGATTGTTTGTTTTTAACTTTTTTTCTCGCTCTCATGCAGCGACGGCTGCTGCTGCAACATAATATAATGCAATAACGAAACAAACTCCTATCATCTCTATTTATTAGGGGTTTTTTCTTTCTTTTTATGGGTTGGTAACAAACTTGTTTTTATAGTTTTTTTCAGCCATAAAATTCCCTACATTTATCTGCTTTTTAAAAAATGATTTTTGATTGTTTTTAAATTACTTAAAATCAATAATATATGGAGTATTCGATTTTAAAATACGAGCAGGAATTGGGTGTTGGAATAATTACTATTTCACGTCCCGAAGCCTTAAATGCATTAAACCTTCTATTTTTCGAGGAATTCGATGATTTATTACACAATTTATACTCGGCTAAAGACCTTAGGGTGTTAATTATCATTGGCGAAGGAAAAGCATTTGTTGCTGGAGCTGATATTGCCGAGATGCAAAAGATGAAGGTTAAAGAGGGGTACAACTTTTCCAAGATTGGTCAAGAAGCCTTTAGTAAACTCGTTAACATCGAAGTCCCTGTTATTGCTGCAGTGAACGGATTTGCATTAGGTGGAGGATGTGAGTTGGCTATGGCTTGCGATTTTAGAATAGCCAGTTCCAAAGCTAAATTTGGTATGCCAGAAGTTAGCCTTGGTCTTATTCCTGGTTATGGAGGAACTCAGCGATTATCAAGATTGGTTGGTTTGGGCGATGCTCTTTACCTTGTTTTAACGGGTCAGATGATTGAAGCAGCAGATGCGTTAAGGATTGGTTTGGTTCAGAAAGTTGTTGAACCAGAGAACCTGCTTATTGAAGCAAAAAGCATTGCTTCGAAGATTGCAGAGCATGGCCCATTTGCAATTAAAACAGCAAAAAAAGTAATAAGGAAAGGTTATAGTATCGAAATTGATAGAGGCTTTGAACTTGAGGCTGAATCATTCTCTAAGATGTTTGAAAATGATGGAATCGAAGGAATGAAAGCCTTTTTAGAGAAACGTAAACCAAGTTGGAACTAAGAAAAACAATTACATAACATATGAACTACGAGGATAAACTACAAAATGTATCGGTTTTAGGAGCTGCTGGGAAAATGGGTTCAGGTATCCTGTTACTTACAGCTGTTGAGATGGCCGACATGCAGCTTAAACCCGAAAATAAAGGCAAAAACTTTATTCTTAATGCTATTGATGTATCGCCAGTTGCATTAACTGGATTGTATGGATACCTTAAGACTCAGGTTAAAAAGATAGCAGAAAAAAAGGTTGTTCAGCTAAGGGGAATGTACAAGGATAACTCTGATTTAATTGAAAATTCTGAGATTATCGAGCAGTACGTTGACGATGTGCTAAAGCTTGTTCTTTTCAGTACTCGTATTGAATCAACCTACGATTCAACTTTAATTTTTGAGGCAATCGTTGAGGATTCTGATGTTAAAGTTAAAATTATCTCACAGATCCTAGAAAATAATAAAAGAGATCCTTGGTTTTTAACCAATACATCGTCAGTTCCTATTGATGAACTGGATTCTAGATCAAAGCTTAATGGCAAAATCCTTGGATTCCATTTCTATAATCCACCAGCAGTTCAAAAGTTGGTTGAGTTGATTACAACAAAAAAAACTAATAAGGATTTAATAGAATTTTCGAAAACTTATGCTAAGAACCTAAATAAGAAGCTTGTTCCATCAAATGATTTTGCTGGCTTTATTGGTAATGGTCACTTCATGAGAGATCTTTTGTTTGGAATTAAGCAGGCAAACGAATTAAACAAAGATTTTTCGTTTGCTGAATCAATTTACATCGTTAATAGAGTTAGTCAAGATTTTCTTATTCGTCCAATGGGTATCTTTCAGCTAATGGACTATGTTGGAGTTGATGTGTGCCAAAGGATTCTGCAGGTTATGAGCTCTCGCTTAAGTAATAACAGTCTGCATAGTGAACTTATAGATAAGTTGATGAGCCTTGGTGTTAAAGGAGGTCAAAATTCAGATGGTTCTCAGAAATCAGGAATACTTCTTTACGAGAAAGGTAAGCCTGTAGCTATTTACGATCCCAGTGTTAAGGATTATGTTCATATCGAATCGTTCCGTGCAACAGTCGATGGAAAACTTGGAAAACTGCCAAACTCACACAAACCTTGGAAAGATGTTGTTGGTAATAAGCAAAAGGATGGACTTCTTAGGGGTTATTTTGATGAACTAAAATCATTAAATACTCTTGGTTCAAAACTAGCAAAGGAGTATCATTTAAACTCGAAAAACATTGGGTTGAACCTTGTTAAAGATGGTATTGCCGATAGCGATGAGAATGTAAATACAGTGATGTTGACAGGTTTCTTCCATGCTTATGGACCTATCAATAATTATATGGATTAATTGATTGAAAAAAAGATTGTTATGAAAAGAAAAATATATATGACTGCGGGTTATAACACCGTGTCGCTAGGAACAGGACGAAAAGAGTTTAACCCTAAAAAGCCACGACCTGGAATTGAACATTACATCAAAGAGGCAGGACAAGCAACAGTCAAAGCTGTTGGAGGGGCCCAAAATGTGGATGAAGGAGTTATTGGAAACTTCATGGCATGTCGTTTTGTAAAACAGGCACACCTAGGAGCTTTTATGCCAATCATTGATGACGGATTACGTCATAAACCTTCNNATTGAGGGTGCTTGTGCATCGGGTGGTTTGGCCCTTGTTTCTGGAATGCGTTCGATTCTTTCTGAAACAGCTGATGTTGTTTTAGCTATGGGCGCTGAAGTTCAGAATACTGTTAAAGCGATTTATGGTGCAGATATCCTTGCTGGAGCTGGTTGGTTTAAGGAACGTAAAGAGGGACATGCCTACTTCTTTCCAGGTCAATTCAGCAACCGTGCTGGTGCATATTTTGAAAAATATGGAAGAGAAAAAACCCGTCAGGCACTTGCAGTATGGTTTAAGAATGCTATAGAGAATGCCAGACTTTGTCCAACCGCACAGGAGTACGAAAATAAAGTTGAGGATTTGGTTGCACTTGGTCTTACTGAACCAAACCCAAGAGGATTTACCGATCATTTAAATGTATTTGACTGTTCAAAGGTTTCTGATGGAGCATCAGCGATCGCTATATGTTCCGAAGAGGGCCTGGCAAAAGCAGGTATTTCAAAAGCCGATGCTGTTGAGGTTGTAGGCTGGGCTCAAATAGTTGAGAATATTACTGAGAAACCTAGAGATTTAACGGAGTTATCGACCATAAAGGCGGCTGCCAAAAAGGCTTTAGATTCAGCAAAAATCACAATTAATGATTTGGCAACAATAGAGGTTCACGATTGTTTTACCATTGCAGGTGTACTTAGCGTTGAGGCACTTGGTTTTGCTAAACCTGGTGAAGGGGTTGATTTTGTAATCAACGGAAATACTGCTCGAAATGGTAAAATTCCTATTAATACAACTGGTGGATTAATTGGTTGGGGTCACCCAACTGGTGGTACTGGAGTACATCAGGCAGTAACAATTTGGGAACAGCTTACAGGTAGGGCTGGAGCTGCTCAGATAGAAATTCCAAAGGATAAACCTTACGGAATGACTATCAACATGGGTGGCGACGATAAAACCGTTGTTGCAATTGTTTATAAAAAGTTGAGTTAATATTGAAGTGCAGTTCAGTTACATAAAAAACTAATCATAATGAATTTTGACTATAGCGAAGAGCAGCTGATGATTAAGAAAGCTGCTCGTGATTATGCGCAACGTGAACTATTTAAGGATGTGATTGAACGTGATACAAAAGCAATTTATCCAACCGAGCACGTTAAGAATATTGCCCAATTGGGTTTTTTAGGCATGCTAATCAGCCCTGAATATGGTGGTGTTGGAGTAGATAATGTTTCTTATACTCTTGCTCTTGAAGAGATTTCGAAGGTTGATTCTTCAATAGCCGTTATCATGTCGGTACATAATTCGTTAACTGCTTATGGGATCGAGAATTTTGGTTCGAAAGAGCAGAAGGAAAAATACTTGCCATTGATGGCAAGTGGTGAAAAGATTGGTGCATTCCTTTTAAGCGAACCAGATGCTGGTTCTGATGCTTCATTCCAAAAAACAACAGCTGTTGATAATGGTGATCATTATTTGTTAAATGGAATTAAAAACTGGATTACTAGCGCCAACACAGGAGGAGTATATATCGTAATTGCTCAAACTTGGCCAGAGAAAGGGAGTAAAGGAATAAATGCATTTATTGTTGATCGCAATTCAAAAGGAATAACCGTTGGGCCTCATGAAGACAAAATGGGGATGAGAAGTTCCGATACTCATTCTGTTATGTTTTCGGATGTAATAGTTCCCAAAGAGAATCGAATAGGAGAAGATGGTTTTGGTTTTAAATTTGCCATGAAACTTCTCGAAGGAGGACGTATAGGTATCTCTGCGCAAGCATTAGGAATTGCAGGTGGTGCTTATGAACTCGCTCTTAAATACTCGAAAGAGAGAAAAACTTTTGGTACAGAGATAATTAATCACCAAGCAATTGCCTTTAAACTAGCAGAAATGGCTGCTTCTATTGAGTCTGCTCGTTTGCTTGTTCACAAAGCCGCTTGGTTAAAGGATAACCATCAACCTTACGGCACTGCAAGTGCAATTGCAAAACTTGTAGCAACAAATGTTGCCATGCAGGTAACAACTGAGGCAGTTCAAATCCATGGAGGTTATGGTTATGTAAAAGAATACCATGTTGAACGATTAATGCGTGAGGCTAAGCTTACCCAGATTTACGAAGGTACTTCTGAGATTCAAAAGATTATTATTGCTCGTTCAATATCAAGAGATTGTTAATAAAACACCTAAAAATCAAACTAATACAAAACAATTATGTCAGCAACAGTTCAATTTACAGCACCCGACCACTATTTGGTTGACGATTTATATACTGATGAGCATAAGCTTGTCCGTAACTCAACTAGGGATTGGGTGAATCGTTCAGTAAAACCTGTCATTGAAGATTATTGCAATAAAGCTCAATTTCCTCTTCATTTGGTGAAAGAAATGGGCGAAATGGGCGCATTTGGTCCCTTTATTCCCGTTGAGTATGGTGGTTCTGGCTTAGATTATATTTCCTATGGATTAATTATGCAAGAGTTGGAGCGTGGCGATACTGGAATTCGTTCAATGGCATCGGTTCAAACATCTTTAGTAATGTTTCCAATATACAAGTACGGAAGTGAAGAGCAAAGAAAAAAATACCTTCCTCGTTTAGCTGCTGGTGAGATTATCGGTTGCTTTGGACTTACTGAACCCGATCATGGCTCTGATCCTGGAAGCATGAAAACTAGAATTAAAGATATGGGAGACCATTATCTTCTTAATGGAGCTAAAATGTGGATTACAAACTCAACAATTGCTGATATCGCTGTTGTTTGGGCTAAGGATGAGAATAATAGAATTAGAGGCGTGATTGTTGAAAAAGGATGGAAGGGATTCACTGCCCCTGAAACACACGGAAAATGGTCGCTAAGGGCTTCGGTAACTGGTGAACTTGTTTTCGATGATGTTAAGGTTCCAAAAGAGAACATGCTTCCAAACATCGAAGGGCTAAAAGGCCCTCTAAGTTGTCTCGATTCAGCTCGCTATGGTATTGCTTGGGGAGTAATCGGCGCTGCAATGGATTGCTACGATGCAGCAGTAAGATATGCATTAGAGAGAAAGCAGTTTAACAAACCAATTGCTACATTTCAATTGCAACAAAAAAAACTTGCAGAAGCTTTAACCGAGATCACTAAAGCTCAACTTTTAGTTTGGCGTCTTGGTGTACTTCGTAATGAGGGTAGAGCTACTTCGGCTCAAATCTCAATGGCAAAAAGGAATAACGTTGAAATGGCGTTGAATATTGCTCGTGAAACTCGCCAAATACTTGGTGCAATGGGTATTACCAACGATTTCCCAATGATGCGTCACATGATGAACCTCGAGTCAGTTATCACCTACGAAGGAACTCATGATATTCATCTTTTAATTACTGGGCTTGAGATTACAGGAATACCTGCTTTTAAGTCATAAACTTTTTGTTGATATATGCTAAAGAGGGGCGATGAGCCCCTCTTTTTTGTTTAGTTGCTTTTTAATGGTTTTATTTGCACAATATTTGATTTGCTACGTATAAATAGATTATCAAACTTTTACTTATGAAAAAAGTTCTTAAAACCCTTGCTTTAGCATTCATTTTTAGTTTTGCAACAAATTCTCTTTTGGCAGTTATAGCTTACCCTTATCCTGTTGAAATAACTCAACCCGATGGGAGTAAATTGACAATAATCCTTAAAGGAGATGAGCATATTAAATGGGCGCAAACTGTTGATGGGTACTCAATCTTACGAAATAGTAAAGGTGTTTTTGAGTATGCAGTATTGGATTCTAAGGGTGATATGACACCTTCGGGCATTAGAGTTAAGGATATTAAGGCGAGAAGTTTCTCAGATCAAATATTCTTGAGTAAAACACAAAAAGGTATTATTTATTCAAAGAGTCAGGCTGGATTGATGAAGAGTATTTCAAAAAACCTTAAAAGCAACCGCCAAAAATCATTTCCAACAACAGGTTCGCGAAAACTTGTTTGTATTTTAATTGGATTTACTGATTTAGCTTTTACAAAAACAAAAACAGATTTTGAAAATTTATTTAATCAGGTTAATTATACAACAGATGGTGCTACTGGTAGCGTAAAAGATTATTATAAAGAAAATTCGTATGATCAACTAGATTTAACGATTACTGTTGCTGGTCCATATACCGCTGCTAATAATATGGCTTATTATGGTACTAACGACTCTAACGATATGGATGTAAAGCCTGATGTATTGGTATCTGAAGCAGTAGTAAAAGCAGATGCAGATGTTAACTATGCTGATTTTGATAACGATGGCGATGGTTATGTTGATGGTGTTTATGTTATTTATGCTGGCTATGGCGAGGAAGCAGGCGCTCCTGCGGAAGCAATTTGGGCTCATGCATGGGCAATTCCTCAAGTAACTCTTGATGGGAAAAAAATAACAAATTATTCTTGCTCTCCTGAACTTAGAAATAACTACGGAACAGGTATTACAAGGATAGGTGTTATTTGTCATGAATTTGGCCATGTTTTAGGTGCTCCTGATTATTATGATACAGATTATGAGGATAATGGAGGTGATTTTATTGGTACAGGTGATTGGGATATGATGGCTTCGGGTTCATGGAATAATGATGGAGCAACTCCTGCTCATCATAACGCTTACACAAAGGTGTACGTCTACAACTGGGCTACTGCAAGTANNCAGTAACTACAACATCAAACTTAACTTTAAATAACGCAGAGTTATACTCTACCAGTTTTTATCGAATTAATACAGCAACAAGTAATGAGTATTTTCTTTTAGAGAATCGTCAAAAACTCAAATTTGATAGTTCACTACCTGGACATGGATTAATAATATATCATGTTGATGGTGATCATATCGATAGCAATATCGATATTAATGAAATAAATGTATCATCTCATCAAGGGTTTTATCCTGTTTGTGCAAGTGCAACAACAAATCCTAGTTCTACGGTTAGTTCGTATGGAAGTATTAATACATCTGGATGTCCTTTCCCTGGCATTTTTGTTAAAACATCCTTCACCGATAATACCACTCCAAGTATGAAATCGTGGGCAGGTGTAAGTACAAATAAGCCAATTACAAATATTGTTGAGAATATCACTAATAATACAGTTTCATTTACAATAACCGCATCTACAGCTATTAATGAAAGTGGTGCTGCATCTTATAAACTGAATCA
>DQHR01000153.1 GCA_003531155.1 Bacteroidales bacterium
AAAACCTTACGCGAAGCAGCAATTGAATTAGGCTATGTTACAAACGAGCAATTTGACTTATGGGTAAGACCAGAAGACATGATTGGAAGTTTAAAAGAAAAAGTATAATAGTTAAAAGCCCGAAGAACTCTTCGGGCTTTTTATTTAACAGAATATCTATTCTTTCACAAACCTTATTTTCTTAGTTGAATCTAAAGAGGATAATTCAACAAAATAGACTCCGCTTTTTAACGATTCAATATTGATGGCATTGCTTTTATTTNNGTTTTTATTTGAAGAGATAGTATTAACACCTGTTGTGTTGCAAGGATTATATTTTCCAATATTCCAAGTCAACAAACTATCATTCACCACATCGTGTGCTATTTGTTGTAAGAAGCTCACGTTTATAGATGATACACCAGCCGTATAAGTATTACTTAATACACTTTTATGAAACAAGGTTTCATAAAACACACAAGCCGTTAAATAAGAACCTTCTAGTGAAGGGTGACTTTGATCGGAACTATACAATTCTAATGTTGGATTTTGAGCAATGGATTTTCTCCAAGCTTCCCCTGCAGGAGCCATGACTGATTTTGTTGTATCGGCGAATAATTTGNNTTGTAAGATGCCCTTAATCTGTTTTGCATACCAATATAAGTGCAAATGGGAGGATATGAACCACAATTAGAAGCGTCTCCATTCTTCCTGCCCCATGTTTCGTAAAACACCGTCTCAGAGCAGTTATTGTTGTTTTTAATTAAGCTATCTAGTTTAATAGCATAAGGCAAGGTTTGAGCCGCTACTTGTCCTGGAGAAAATGAAGGTTCTTGACTTTGTGCTTGTAAAATTACACAATCCCAGGCTTGAGCATTTATTTTTGAGAGACTCGTGGCATTATTAAAATGATTATTAAAAGTGTGTCCACCAGGACAGTTACTATCAAATACCAATGTATCGCCATTCGCTAATGCAATGTCTTTAATGAGTTGTGGCAGATTGTTGACGTAAGTATAACTATTACCTAAAAACAAAACTTTTAAGGTTTTGTGTNNGTTTTGTGTTGTTGTGCAACAGAGTGACTAATAAAAATGAAGATAAAGAGGACAAAAGAAAGCAAACGAATCATAAAATTATTTTTTACAAACATCCTAAAAAAACAAACACGTATTAGCGAGATTAAAAAGAATTATAGGATTTCTAAATAGCAGCATTAAATCAAAAACTCTATAAATACCAATTAAATCAAGACTTAACAAAGAAAGTCGCTGGATTTCTTTAAAAACACAAATGTATAAAGAGCATGATTCAACGAGTTAATTTTGTTTTTGAAAGAGTAAACAATTCTTTCATTCCGATAAATAGTTTCTTATTTTTGTATTGCAATGTGGTGGAACGGTAAGTTTTGGGGAGAATTAAAACAAAAGCAAGCAAACCTTAATACAAATGTATTTATTTCGGGTTTGCGCGGGAGTTCTTTTGCCTTTTTGGTAAATGATTTATTTCAGAATACATCTTCAAATTTCTTTATTGTTTGTAACGACAAGGAAAAAGCCGCTTACGTCTTAAATGATTTACAAGCTCTTCTTCCCGAAAAACACATTCATTATTTTCCAGAGAGTTATAAAGTTCCTTATAAAGAAGAAAAAACAAGCAATGCTTCTGTTCAAGAAAGAGCAGAAACATTAAGCCAATTAAGTAAAGAAAATTACTCGGGCATTGTAGTAACTTATGCAGCAGCTCTTGCAGAGAAAGTAGCCTCTAAAACAAGCTTAAGTAAAAACACCTTAGTCATCAAAAAAGGAGATAAACTCAGTATTGATTTCATTCAAGAGTTTTTATTGAGCTATGATTTTGAATTATGCGACTTTGTTTCGCAGCCTGGCCAATATGCTATTCGCGGTGGTATTGTAGACGTGTATTCTTTTGCACACGAATTGCCATATCGTATAGAATTATTTGGGAATGATGTAGATGCCATTAAAACTTTTGATCCAGCTTCTCAGTTATCGAATCNNTCCACACGAATTATATATCAAAGGCGATGAGTTTTTATCATTCATTAAACCTTTTAAATTAATTGAATACGGCGTTAATAAACATATTGCATCGCAAGAAGTAGTGTTTAATCAAAGTATTCAACCAACCTTTAGCAAAAACTTTGAGATGTTGATTAACGATCTCAAAGCCAATAAAGCCAAAGGATACAAGAATTATCTAACAACAGATAATGCCAAACAAGCCGAGCGATTACATACCATTTTTAATGATTTGTTATCTAAGGAACATCGCACTGCAGATGGTTTAATTGAGCATGTAAATATTAATATTCATGAAGGCTTTATTGATCATGATTTAAAAGTTGCCTGTTATACTGACCACCAAATTTTTGAACGTTATCATCGTTTTCATTTAAAAGAAACTAAATATAAAACAGCTGAATCGTTAACATTAAAAGAAATTTTATCGCTTAATCCAGGTGACTTTGTCACACACATTGACCATGGTATTGGGCGCTTTGGAGGTTTAGTAAAAATTAATGCTAATGGTAAAGAGCAAGAAGCAGTGAAGTTGGTATACAAAGACAATGACTTTTTGTATGTGAGTATTCACAGTTTACACCGCATTAGTAAGTATACTGGTAAAGAAGGAAATGTTCCACGTATTGATAAAATTGGTTCAACCACCTGGAGCACTTTAAAACAAAAAACAAAGAAAAACGTTAAGGAAGTTGCTTACGATTTAATTAAATTATATGCTAAACGTAAGGCGCAACCCGGACACCGTTATCCTTTAGACAATTATTTACAGCACGAATTAGAAGCGTCTTTTATTTATGAAGATACGCCTGATCAAATCAAAGTAACGGCCGATGTAAAACGTGATATGGAAAAACCACATCCTATGGACCGCTTGGTTTGTGGAGATGTTGGTTTTGGAAAAACAGAAATTGCTGTTAGAGCTGCTTTTAAAGCAGTTACCGATGGAAAACAGGTTGCAGTGCTTGTTCCTACAACAATTCTTGCATTACAACATTTTAAAACATTCAGCGACAGATTAAAAAACTTTCCTTGCACTGTTGATTATATCAGTCGTTTAAAAGGTGCCGAAAGCCAAAGAATTGCTCTAAAAGGACTTAAAGAAGGAAAGGTTGACATATTAATTGGAACTCATCGTATTGTTAGCAAAGATGTGCAGTTCAAAGATTTGGGTTTGTTGATAATTGACGAAGAACAAAAATTTGGAGTTGCAGTAAAAGATAAATTAAAGCAGTTAAAAGTCAATATCGACACATTGACACTAACTGCGACGCCAATTCCCCGTACATTGCAATTTTCAATGATGGGAGCAAGGGATTTGTCAGTAATAAACACACCACCTCCAAATCGCCATCCTATAATTACCGAACTTCATGTTTATAATGATGATATTATTCGTGAGGCTATAATGTATGAGGTAAATCGTGGAGGTCAGGTATTTTTCATTCATAACCGTGTTCAGAATATTGAAGAAATTGCCGGAAGAATAAAACTACTTTGTCCGAAAGTAAATATTGGAATCGCACACGGGCAAATGGACGGAAAACACCTTGAAAAAGTGATGCTGGAATTTATTTCAGGCGATTTTGATGTTTTGGTTGCTACTTCCATAATTGAGTCTGGACTTGATATTCCAAATGCAAATACAATTTTTATACATAACGCTCAAAATTTCGGATTAAGTGATTTGCACCAGCTTAGAGGCAGGGTAGGACGTTCAAATAAAAAAGCATTTTGCTATTTACTTGCTCCACCTCCAACAGTTATGACTCCCGAAGCTCGTCGAAGACTTAAAGCAATTGAAGAATATTCTGAGCTTGGAAGTGGTTTTCACATTGCATTGCAGGATTTGGATATTCGTGGTGCAGGAAACTTGTTAGGAGCAGAGCAAAGTGGCTTTATTGCTGATATTGNNTTCAGGAACTTCGTGAAGGAGAATTCAAAGATTTTTATCAGGCAGAAAACGTTGATGAAACAATTGAAAAAGAATTTGTAAAGGAATGTGCAGTTGAAACAGATATGGAAATATTATTTCCAGACTATTACATTCAGAGCGTTCCGGAGAGAATAAAATTGTATAGAAAACTCGATGAAATAAAAACCGAACCTGAACTAGAAATATTTGAGAATGAATTATTCGATCGTTTTGGAAAACTTCCACAACCTGCTATTGATTTATTAAATATGCTTAGAATCAGATGGAAGGCAGTTCGCCTTGGAATGGAAAAAATTGTACTGAAAAATCAAAAAATGGTAATTTATTTCATCGTGAATCCAGACTCAGATTATTATCAGTCAGCTACTT
>DQHR01000044.1 GCA_003531155.1 Bacteroidales bacterium
TGCTATCCTGACGGAAATGGTAGGTATTAGCAGGGTAGTTCATCGGTGCTTCTTCGTTGCCAAGAATAAGAACAATACCCGACCGAATTTTCTTCCGAAGTTTAAGGCGTCTTTCTGAATACACTTTACTATCGAACATATTAGTATTTTTTAATGGGGTTTAAAGTTAGTTTCAATTGTTATTAATTTCAAAATAAAAAGTGTTAATTACTTATTGATTTCCTCCCAGATTAATGCTGCAGCACCAAGAACAGCCGCGTTTTTCCCCTCTAGTCCCGAAGGAAGGAGTTTTACCTTATCTCTGAAAACAGGAAACATATATTCTTCCATGTATTTTTTAGCGGGATCGAACAAAAAATTGCCTGCTTTTGCAACTCCCCCAAAAAGGAATATTGCTTCAGGGCTAAATAGGGTAATGACTTCTGCTAGTTTTATTCCTAATAGACGACCCGTATACTCGAAGGCATCAAGAGCAATAGAATCACCATTATTCGCAGCCTCAGTAACATGTTTAGATGTAAGATTTTCAAAACTAATTTCCCTAAGTTTACTAGGTTTATTGCTTTGGGCTAGAAGCATAAAGACAGTTCTTTTAATGCCTGTTGCTGATACGTATGTTTCTAGACAACCTCTGTTACCGCAACCACACATCCTGCCATTAATCTCAGTGATTGTGTGACCAAGTTCTCCTGCAAAACCATCGTGCCCGATAACGAGTTTGCCGTTAGAGACAATCCCACTGCCAAGACCGGTTCCTAAGGTAACTACAATAAAATCTTTCATTCCCTTGGCTCCGCCAAAAAGCATTTCTCCGAGAGCAGCAGCATTGGCATCGTTAGTTACTACAGCAGGAAGATTTGTTTGTTTGGTTAATTCTTTACAGATAGGTAACACGCCTTTCCACTCTAAGTTAGGAGCATTTACAATTGCCCCAATGCCAAAAGATCCATTTGGAGCACCAACACCAACACCACAAAGTTTATATTTTGAAGGATCTACTTGGTTATATAGAGATTTTATTTTATGTGATATAGACTCAATAAAATTTTCGAAGTTTCCATTATTACGAGTGGGCATCGTAGTTTCTGCGATACAATCACCGCTTCTTGTAACTAAGCCAATAACAGAATTGGTACCTCCTATATCTATTCCTGCAACGATTTCTATCATTTCAAATAAATTATTATTTAACTTCTTCAAAATCAATATAATCCCCTACGTTTTTGTCAACTTTTTTTTCCTTCGATGTTATATCCTTTATATAGGTTTCACCAACCTTTTGTCCTTTATCTTCAGATTGCTGTTGCATTCGACGAGCAAGGCGAGTAAGATAGATTCTTAAAAAAATTCGTCCAATCCAACCCAAAACAGTAAGAACCAAAAAAACTATTAGAATAAATTTAAAAAAAGAGAGCATTTTGTTTTCTATTTTATTGAATAATTTAATAGCATTCCCCTTGAAGAACCTGTAAAAAGGTTAAATGTTACCCCCGAATTCGATAGCCTTGCAATACTGAACGGCGAACACCCTTTTAAAGGAAAACCATTATAGAGTGAACCTTCTCCATTTATTAAATATAACTTTCTTTTTGAGGAAGATATAAACCCTAATAATTGAGACGATTTTGAAAGTGTAACGTTTAATATTTTGGCATCGATTTCAGAATCAAACTTATATAAAAACAACAAGTTTTTATTTTGTTTGTAAACATAAAGCATAGATTTATCTAAAAAAATGTATTCAGCATTACCATCAGCATCAATATCTTTATAGTCAAAAGAGTGTTTTGAAGAAAAAGCTTTAATTGCAACATCTTCTATTTTTCCATTAAAGTAAATATACCTAATGAGCCCTACAGAATCAGTTGTTACTAATCTATCAGCATGATTATTACTAGTTTCATCAAGAATGAAACTACTATTGGACGATTTGGAGAAATATCTGGACAGTGAAACACGCTCCTCCCCTTTTCGATCAACTATATATGGACGGTTGGCATCTGCAAACACGATATAATCTTTACCTTTAATTCGAAAATGCTGTAATCGGTTATATACCCTACGTTCTGTTTTACGGAAATTCCACCCTGTTACAGATTTTCCGCTGTTGTTGAAAGAGTATATTTTTTGATCCTCACATGCAACAAACAATCTATAATCACGACTTGCATCATAATCGAAAACAGCAATAGGATTAGTTGCTTTAGATCTTAGTTTAATTGGAAAACCGTCAACAAAACTTCCTCTACGGTCAATTGCGAATATAAAGCTACGTGTGTTGAATACATACTGTAGCTTATTATTCTTTAATAGATCAACTTGTTCTATGTCTCCAATAATTGGTTCGGGTAGTTGTTTAGTCCAAACAATACGACCAACTTCGTTAAGAAGATAAACCTTGTTCTTAACATCCTGCACAAAAATTTCTTGATTTTTTGTAACGTGGTTTATAACAATTTGTGGCTTCATTGTAAAAACAGTATCGAGCCTTGTTTCCCAAGCTGTTTGAGGTTCTTCAGATGTATAAGGAGAGAACTGAATACTAATATTGTTGAAAAGCATTTTACTTCCTCCATTCATTTGTAACGATACACCCTGAATACGATTTAAGGCTGATAAATGATCGAAGAAAGAAGAAGCGTTTAAAGGATGAAGATAGTTGTTGAATATTAATTCACATTTTTTGGGTCTTACATAAACAAATAAATTCGATGTTGTAGCAAGAAGGTTACTAAATTGGCGATATGAAACATCGAGTTGGAGAAGGTTATTACGAATATTTGTAAGTAAAAACTTTGCTATAGACTCCTTCGATGAGCCAAAAATTATAAAATTGTCGATAAAAGAAAAATATTCGTCAGAGACCTCAGAAAATAAACTGCCGAAAAGAGTTGCATTGATACCTTTAACAGGAAGTTTGTAAATATCTACACTTTTTTCATCATCAACCTTAAATGAAGATCTGTAATCTGATTTTCTAAGCCCTTTGCTTTTTGCATATTTATCAAGAGCATTTGTAAGCAGTTGTTTTGTTTGACTTTGTCCTTTTGTTTTCATTACAACAAACCAACGATCCTTAAAATCAACACCATCAAAATCAACGAAAACCAAAGCAATCTCTTCAAAAAAGATGGACTTATAGAGTTCATGAATGTTTTCACCCAAATTGGTATTAAAATCACTGAGGGCAGAGGTATAATTGAGAATTTTATCTGTTTTATCGAGATATTGCCGATAATCATTAAGGTAGTTGTCAAGATTAGTAATTCCTAGGCAAGTAAAAAAAGCAGTTTCAGAGGGCAGGATGGATGCTATTTTGTTTTCAACAGGACGTTGATTAGCAAAAATCCTGAGATAGGAGTTTGACGAGTCTATTGCTTGTGTAAAACCATTAAGAAAAACTTCGTTCTCCTTGAGGCTAATATCCAATTCTGTCCAGTCAGCAATATCTGAAAAAGTATTGAATCCCTCTTGATAATTGGTATTAATAAAATTAAAAAAAGTTATAGGTAATTTTTTGTTGTTGTAAAAAAGATTTGCATCAACCTTGGTTCCTGCTGTTTGATAAATTGATAAAAAATGTGTTTCGCTTAGAAGCGAGTGGCTGTTACCTATTTGGTTTATTGAACTTTCGACAAGTTTTTTAGATGATGAACAAATCAGAACCCCTTTGTAAATAGAAAAAGAAAGGATGGCAGAAGATCTATCTGTATCAGTAATTGTTGATATTTCAGCACCTTCAAAATCATACTTATCTATTTTTATACTGAAGGATACAAAATTATTAACAATATTGGCCAATTCACTTTTATCGAATCCTTTCGAAATCTTAACAGCCGAAACATAATTGAGAGCACCATTAGTATCAACTTGTGTAGAGATGTAAACAGGGTTTACAGTAATTAACCGATTGAATTCTGAAGAGCGAATTGCAAGAGTATCAATAAAACCAATAATACTATCAGTTTTAGCAACAGATGTAAACGGCTTAAGCGTTTCCCAAATGTGGTTTCGATTCCGAAGATTTTCAGTAAAACGATGGAAATTATTAACTTTTAAAATAAATGATGCTTCAATTGGAACGGCAACAATAGCATCAGAGGCAACATCATAATCTTCAATTGATCGAAAATAAAGAAAATAAGTTGCTGAAGATAAAATGATTATTACAAGAGTTGAAACAAGTAAAAACTTCTTCATAGTAACTCAAAACCATTAAGTCAACTACTGGGTAATGAAATATATGCAAATGTACAATCTTAAATTATCAAATTATAATGAATAAATGATATTTTAGATGATGTACATTATCCCTAATGAATTGTGATAAACAAAGATTAAGCCTAAATTTGTAGTGTTCTTGGGTGTTAAGTTTATGAAATTCAGTAAAAATCAGAAAAAAATTGAAGAAAGATTGTTTAATACTAGTACATAAAAGGTATATTGGTAAAAAGTTTTTAAAAGATAATCAATGAAACGAAGAATAATAGGATTTATCTTTTTCGATTTAATCTTTATCGTGATTGGGTTTTGGGTTAGTGCAACGCTAAAGCAATCATCATTTACAACCTACCTATTAAATTATTTTAAAGCATTAGCTGTATTTGCTATAATTTGGGTTGTAATATCATTGATATTTAATAAATATGACCTTGATGCAAAAAAACACAGCAATAACACAAAACAGATTTTAATAAGCAATATTGGAATATTGGCCATAACATCAATTCTTATTTACTTTTCACGAGTCGATTGGTTCTCTCGGTTTATGGTGTTAGGAACGGTCGGGTTTACAACTATTCTCGAAATATCGTTCTTCTATTTTTGGGTGATCCTAAAAAAAACCAAAGTTCTTTCAGACGATTTTTTGCAACCGAGACCAAGGAAAACGAAAATAAAAGATGCAGAACGCACTTATCAAGTAGCAGAACCTATTCTTGTTGATAAAAAAAGAGAGGTGGCTATTAAAAAGGAAATAATCTCTGAGCTTGGTCGCACCGCTTACTGCTATTTTGAAAAAGCGGTTAACCTGTTCTCTGAACGAAACCTAATCCTTTCAACAACAACAAAATTTAATGTTTCAAACCAGCGCGATGACTTCTATACATCAATTATCAATCTTAAAAGGGTTAATGATATTCGAAGAATCAATAAGTTTTTCGAGGCAGTGAACGAAAAACTTCCCAAAGGGGGAATATTTGTTTGTTTGGCTGAAACAAAAGAGCTCAGAAAAAAGCGTATTCTTTCAAAATTTCCACCTATTTTTAATTACATATACTATACTCTAGACTATATTTTAAAAAGGTTATTTCCAAAATTTCCAATAACAAAAAATATTTATTTCCTTTTAACTCGAGGAGAAAATAGAGTGATAAGTAGAGCAGAGTTTTTAGGACGACTTTACTCTTGTGGATTTGAAGTTATTGAGGAAGAATATGTTGATAATCACCTTTATGTAATTTCTCGCAAAATTAAGCAACCAGCATTTGACCTTGAACCTACATATGGTCCAATCATTAAGTTAAGACGCATTGGCAAGGGAGGAAAAATAATTAAGGTTTATAAGATGCGTACTATGCACCCTTATGCAGAATACTTACAGAGTTATGTTTTTGATAAGCATAATTTGCAGGAAGGGGGAAAAATCCGCAACGATTTTAGGGTGTCTACAGTTGGACGATTTATGATAAAATTTTGGATAGATGAACTGCCAATGATTATTAACTTACTAAATGGAGATTTAAAAATTGTAGGAGTTAGACCTTTAAGTAAACACTATTTTAGTTTGTATTCCAAGGAATTACAAGAAAAAAGAGTAAAATTTAAGCCAGGATTAGTGCCTCCTTTTTACGTTGATAACCCTAAGACTCTGAAGGAAATTATGGACTCGGAGATGAAGTATTTAAATGCATACGAAAAACACCCTTATATTACAGACATAAAATATTTTTTTAAAGCCTTTTACAACATTATTTTTAAACGATATCGTAGTAACTAAAAAGGGTGCATTTTGCACCCTTTTTAGTTTTTTCATCTTTATAAAATCCCTAAGGTTTTAAGCAAACTATTTCTCGCTTAAAAGTAATTCTATAAGTTTTGTCGTTTCATCAACAAACTTGGTATAATGTTCACCAGTTCCTGGACCAGAAAAACCTGTTTCAACTTTTCTTATATGGCCCAGTTTATCGATAAACATTCCTGTTGGAAAAGCCATTTTACCTTCAATGGGGTAAAGAACAGAATCTCTCTTTGCACCACCACGAGGAGAAACATATAGGAATGTATAATTTGCACCTGTTTGCTTGATGAATCGTTCCATCTTAATCTTAGAAGTTTCGTAGGTTTTATCCTCAAAGTTTAGAGCAACAACCTCGAAACCTTTGTCCTTGTATTTACTATACAATTCACTGAAAAGGCGAGCTTCATCCAAACAGTTTGGGCACCAACTACCACCAGCCAAAACGGCAAGTACTTTACCCTGAAAACGCTCATCTTTTGAAGTTACTTTTTGCCCATTCATATCTATACCTGCAAAATCAAAGGTTGACATTCCCTTTTTGACCCAAACGAGCTCCTCGTTTGTTGGTAGTTCAATTTTATCGTTACGTTCAGCACGCCAAGTACTTACCCATTTAGGGCTACCCATAAAACGACCATTCTCCATAGTGTTTTCGTTTGTTAGGTCGGCAGTGATAATGAAAGTATGAGAGCCATCAACAGCAGAAAGTAAAAATTTATTACCTGAAACCTTACCTTCAAGGTAACGATAATCGCCAGTAGTATTAAGGAATGTGCCAATTACTCTATCCCCATCTTGCTTAAATTCACCAACCATTATTGTAGAATCTGGAGTTCCTCCATTTTCAATAATCTTCCAACGACCAGTAACGTTAAAATCAGATTTATTAGTATTATTTGGGAATCGGTCAGTAATACCAGCAAGAGCAAAAAATTTATAGTAATTGCCAGCTGATTTGCCTTTTGGAAAATACTTACCGATTAAAGAATCATTTTGAAAAACAGCAACAATTTCACTAGTAAATACTGGAAGTCTAATCAGAAGAGTATCTCCATTTTTCGTAATCTCATCAACAACAATTTTTTCATCAGCGTTTGTGATAATGAATTGAGGATTTCCTTGCTCGTTTAATGAGTAATTCATGTTAAAATTAACATCCATGCTTCTATCAGCAGGATCTATTTGGAGCACCCCAAGCCATGGGCCTTCTTTCATCTCGTTCTTTTTGCTGCATGCAGCAATGGCAAAAAGGGCAACAACAAAAATCAAAAGTTTTTTCATAATTAGTTTAGGTTTTTATTAACGTTTTCTTCTTGGTTTCATCTGCTTTTTAAAAGATGTTTGTTTGATAGGATTATCGCTAACAAGTTTAAAGTCGAGATGTTTTTTTGCAAGATTTGTTCGCCAAACCTCAATTTTAACTTCATCGCCCAGCTGAAACTTTTTAGCCGTTTGCTTACCAACTAAGCAATAGTTATCCTCATCAAACTCGTAGAAATCGTCATCAAGTTCACGGATCGGAACCATCCCCTCGCACTTACTATCAATCAGTTCAACGAATAAACCAAACCCTGCAACACCAGAAATCACACCTGTAAATGTTTGACCAATTTTGTCAGACATAAACTCAACCTGTTTGTACTTAATAGATGCACGTTCTGCTTCAGTTGCCCTTACCTCCATTTCCGACGAATGTTTACAAAGTTTTTCGAGTGTTTGCTGATCTTCTGGAGCACCATGGTTGAGGTAATGTGCTAGTAACCGGTGAACCATCATATCAGGATATCGACGAATTGGAGAGGTAAAATGGGTGTAATGTTGGAAGGCTAGTCCGTAATGACCAATGTTATTGGTGGAGTAGCGAGCTTTTGCCATTGAACGTAGAGCAAGAGTTTCGATTAAATTTTGCTCCTTTTTTCCTTTAACCTCATCCATCAGTTTATTTAGCGATTTGCTAATTTGCTTGTCGGTTCCACCTTCCACATTATAGCCGAAACGGGTTATAAAATTACGGAAAGAGTCAAATTTCTCGGGGTTTGGCTTATCGTGGATTCGGTAAACAAAAGGTTTAGCCCTTTGTTTATCCTTAACCCTACCAATCAGTTCTGCAACTTTTTTATTGGCAAGAAGCATAAACTCCTCAATGAGTTGATTAGATTCCTTGTTCTCCTTAAAGAAAACCCCAAGTGGTTTACCTGTTTTATCGAGATCAAACTTAACCTCAGTACGTTCAAAGCCTATAGCACCCGTTTTATAACGATTCTTTCTTAAAATTTGAGCCAATTCGTGCAGTTTAAGAATTTCATTTAGCATATCTCCCTTTCGGGTCTCAATAACTGCTTGTGCTTCTTCATATGTAAAACGACGCTTTGAAAAGATCACAGTACGCCCAAACCAAGTATTTAATATCTCAGCAGTATCTGACATTTCAAAAACAGCCGAAAAACAAAGTTTTTCCTCATTAGGACGTAGTGAACAAATAAAGTTTGATAGCCTTTCGGGCAACATAGGAACACATCTATCTACCAGATAAACAGATGTTGCTCTATCAATTGCTTCCATATCAATAGGTGAGTTGGGCTCAACGTAATGCGTAACATCAGCAATGTGAACGCCAACCTCGTAATTGCCATTCGGCAAAACCTTGAAAGAAAGAGCATCATCAAAGTCTTTTGCATCAACAGGGTCAATGGTAAATGTGGGAATATCCCTAAAATCTTTACGTTGGTTGTAGTCCCTTGTTGTAATGGTTTCGCTAATTTTATTGGCAACAGCGTCGAGTTCAACAGGAAATCTATATGGGAGATCAAATTCAGCAAGAATTGCGTGCATTTCAACCTCGTTAACACCTGGATTACCTAATACCTCAATTACTTCACCATTCGGATTCTTCATATTTGCTGGCCAATCAGTAATTCGAGCAATTACCTTTTGTCCATTTTTAGCCTTTTTCAGATCTTTTTGTGCGATAAAAATATCATAAGGCATCTGTTTATTATCTGGTATAAGGAATGCGTAATTACGCTCAAGACTTATTGTACCCACAAAATTTCGCTTGGCACGTTCAATTACCTTAACAACTTCGCCTTCGGGCAGATTCCTACGAACACGATGAGAGATTAAAACTTGTACTCTATCACCATGCAAAGCATGGTTGAGACGAAACTCCGGGATAAATATCTCACGATTATCATCTGTTGCAACGATGGCTGTACCATCGTTGTTAATTTCAATTAACCCGATTGCATAGCCAACCAAAGCTTTTAGCTTGAATTTTCCGGTGTAAACCTCTTCGAGCGTTCCGCCGAATTTTAACTCGTAAAGAACTTCTGTAATCATCATGCGCGGGCCATCATCCTTGATATTTAATTCCTTTGCAATCTGCTTATAGTTATAAGTATATGATGGATTTGCAGAGAATAGAGCTAGAATTTCCTTTATTAAATCTTTCTTTCTGATGCCTTTTTTAGCCTTCTTGTCGTGTTTCTTCTTTTTGTTTTTCATAATAATTTAAAATACTGATAGTTTTAATTAACTAACAGATATACAAATGTAAATGTTTTGATGGGGATTAAGAGAGGATAGTTAATATTTCGTAGTGATTTTCGTACTTTTATAACTTGTTTATTTTTCAGACAGATGAATACAAACCTTATAGACAAGGAGAATATTAAGAATACTATCTTATCAATAGTTATATCAATTCTCACATTCCCTAAGTTTGAACCCGATTTCACAATAGGTCTTGATTCGCCTTATATGTGGGCGCTTAACTATCTGTTTTTAAATAACTACGAATTTTTAAAGCACCTTATATTTCCCATAGGAATACTTGGTTTCTTAAAGCACCCTGTAGTTGTCGGGAATTGCGTTTTGTATGCAGTAATCTTTTTCTCAACAGTTAAGTTCCTTTTCGTTTTCCTACTGCTAAAACTTGCTCAAACGCCAAGTTTACGAAAATGGATATTTAATATTGTATTAGTTCTATTTGTTTCAGCCTTTATTAATATTGATTTTGCGATAATAGGAAGTTGTATTTTCTTACTTTACTTTTTTTCAATTCAAAGAAACCACCTACTTTTTATACTACCTGTTTTGTTAGCAACTATAGGACTGTTTATTAAATCATCAATTGGGGTGAATTCATTTGGGGTAATACTCGTTTTTTTTATCCATAATCTTTTTGACCAGAAAAACATAAAGCAAACCCTTATTTATGCGGGTATAACTGTGGTGGTTGTTTTTCTTACAGGAATAACTATTTTTCAAAACGCTACTTTATTAGTAAATGCAATTTGGAGCATTTTGATGCTGGTAAAGGGTTATTCATCAGCACTTGCTCTTTTCCCTGAAAATAATTGGATGTTTCTTTCAATCTTTATTGTAAGCATATTATCCGTACCATTCTTGTTTAAAGAAAAGAATTCAAGATATTTCTACTTTTTGTTTCTCCTTCCTCTCTTTTTTATGTGGAAACATTCTATTCTTCGTGAAGAGTCAAGCCATTATTCTATGATATTGGGCTTTAGCATTATTTTTTGGATAATTGTTGTAATATCTCTTAAGCAAATAAAACCCATTCATGTTATAATACCAATTTTAAGTATAGGGTTTTTGTGGGGAAACCTAAAGTATATTGATTCAAATGCACGATTTAAAGTTAACCTTTCAGGGCTTAAAAATTTTTCAGAGGTTTTTTTGAATTATAAAAGTTTTATTGAAAGAAATCAGAAAATATCAAAAGAGAACATTAAACCAAGTCGATTATCGAAGGATATGCTACAAAAAATTGGAAAATCAACAATTGATTTCTATCCCTGGGATTTTAGTTATGTTCCTGCAAATAATCTTAACTGGAAACCAAGAACGACCTTACAATCAGGGGCTTTTTCGGAATGGCTTGATTTGGAATCTGCACAAAATTTCACAAAAGAGGAAGGACCTAAGTTTATACTTTTACATGTGGTAAATGATTGGAACTATGGTTTGCTCGGCTCCAACGATGGCCGTCATTTGCTTAACGAAGAGCCGAAAACTATTATTGAGATTTTCAATAGATATAGTATTGTTAGAAAAGAGGATGATTTACTACTTTTCAAAAAAGATAGCATAGATAAATTTTTGCCCGCATTAATCGTTGGTACGGACACGACTATTTGGAATAAGTGGGTTGATGTTCCCTCATTCGATGATGCAATTGTTCGAGCAAAGTTGATTTGCAAAGGAAATATTGTAAATAAATTAAAAACATTCTTATATAAAGGCGAAGCGCTGTATGTTGATTTTAAACTAGATAATGGAAGAGAGATAAGTTATGGTCTTGTTGAATCGAGCGCTAAAGATGGTGTTTGGGTTAACCCATTTATTCAAAATCCATTTAATAATACTGTTGAACCAAAAGTTGTTGGTATTCGGTTTCGATGTTCTAATACCTTTATGTATAGCCCCCAATTAATTATTAATTGGGAAAAAATCGGAATCAAAGATTCAAACGGAAATAGTGCTGCATTAACCCTTTTTAGCAAAAATCAAAGGGATCAAAAAGAAGTATTAAAAGAAAAGTATTTTGATTTTGAGAGGAATGATGGTTCTGAAAATAATCATTATACCAATAGAATAAGTCATTCAGGAAACATATCCAATATTGTTTATGCCGATGGATTCTCACAGGGTTACGAATTTTCTCTTGACACAATTTGGAACAACACCGTTTCATCTATTAATGTTGAGGCTGAGGTTTACTATAATAGTTACGAAGTAAAAAACTGCGTACTCGTATTTTCGTTGGAAAAATCGGAGGGAAGTGATTTTTGGGAATCACGAAAACTCAATATTTCAAACAATGATTGGAATTATGCTTTTATTGAAAAGAGGATAAACAAGGATGAATTTAACAAGGGTCTATTTAAAGTATATGTCTGTAACCCAAACAAAACAAAGGGAAACATCTATATTGATGATTTGAGGGTAAGGTTTATAAAGCAAGAATAGTCCTATTTAATAAGAACCGATAAACGCAACAAACCAATTTTTACTTGTGCCATAAAATTGTGACCAAGGAACTTCTGTATAAAATAGAACAAAAGTTTAATAATGCTTTTTTCTTTTGTTTTCCTGTAAACATTATAGTGGAACGAGTCGAACTCCCGCTGTATCTGCTTTTTCGAAAAACGGGGAAGATCTAATACCGCCCGTTGTCGTTCAAAATTAAAATCAAGATGCTTTGGTAAAACTCCCAATTCTTTGGCCTTATCGTAAAGGACTGTTCCCTCGTATGGAAAAAAAATTGATGTTGCATGCCAATCGGGCTGAAGCTCCTGATTTAAGGCAAGCGTATCAAGAAACTCTGCATGGCTTTCGCCGGGTAGGCCAACAAGGTTGTAGAGACCTATTTTAATTCCGTATTTACGAGCCGTGGCTACAACACGACGAATATCGTTGTTAGAATATTCTCGGTTTAAAACCTCTCTCCTAACCCGCTCGTTTCCCGATTCAAGCCCAATGGAAACAGCATAGAAGTTAGCCTTTTGTAAGGCTTGGAAAATTATCTCTTCCTTGATATTTGGGAATACCCTAAGGTTTGTGCTGAATCGTTTCGGTACCTTGAATTGGCAATTAAATAAAAATAAGGCATTACAAAGCGATACAAGCCAGTTGGTATCTATGCCACAGGTTTCAACCTCCAAAAAGAATTCGTCAACGGATGGAAAATCTTTGGCAATTTGTTTAAGTTCACTAATAATATCTTCTACATCTCTTAGGCGAACATATTTACCGCTTGATATCTTTCTGATTTTATGGTTGCAGCAATATGTACAGTTAAAAGGACAACCTCTACCTAAAAGCACAGTGAATCGGGAATTAGATTTAAGTATCCACTCCTTCCATATTTCCCGGTCGGGAAAAGGTAAAAGGCTGATATTCTCAATAAAAGGTCTTGGATTATTTTTTATTATCTTACCATTACTCTTAACCCAAAAATTTTGAATGTCGGTATATGGCTTGTTGTTTTCGATGTTGTTAGCAAGTTCAATTAGCGGGTATTCTCCTTCGCCAATACAGATAATATCAAAAATATCTAAATACCCCTCCTTAGGATTGATAGAAACATGAACGCCTCCAATAACTGCAAGCGTTTTAGGATAGTTGGTTTTAATATACCTTGAAATAGAGCAAATAAATTCAAACTCACTGAATACCGAGGTAAAGCAAACCATATCAGGGTTAAACGATTCAAATTTAGAATCAATGGTTTTATAGTTATTTATACCATACCTGCGATCCAAAATTGCCAATTGAGTTTGATGCCCGCTCTGTTTAAGAATAGATGAGATATAAGAAACACCAAGGTAAATATCCTCTTGTCCCTGCAACGGTTTGCTACGAGTAATGGTTTTAGTTGTTGAGTAAATAAAGAGAATGTTCATGGGAATTCATTTGACCAGTAAAAATAACGAATATATGTTTGGTAGAACAAAACCATAATTCTTATTAACTTTCGGTAATAAAAAACACACTTTTAAATGAACCTAAGCACAACAGCAAAGGGTAAGGAATATTTAATTCTTTTTTTCATTATTGTAGTAGCAATAGTTTTACGTTTTCTTCACCCTTTTGACATACCATTTACCCACGATGAGCACAGCGCTTTATTTAGAATAAACTACACTTCTTTTAAAGATTTAATAGAGTTCGGCGTAAAACCCGATGGACACCCAGCAGGAATACAAGTTCTATTATACTTTTGGACAATACTATTTGGATACTCCGAAATAGCAGTAAAGATACCTTTCTTATTTTTGGGCGTTTTTTCGGTTTTTCTAATTTATAAAATTGGAAAACAATGGTATAATAGCACTGTGGGTTTGGTTAGTGCATCGTTTTTATCAACCCTTGAGTATTTCGTAACCTATAGCCAGATTGCTCGCCCTTACATAAGCGGACTATTTTTCACTTTACTGATGGTCTTTTTTTGGATCAAGATTATAAAACAGCCACAAAAGCGTGTTTTAATTAACGCTGGAGGGTACATTGGTGGGAGTATTTTGTGTTCATATAATCACTATTTCAGTTTACTTTTTGCTGTGATTGTTGGTATTACAGGCCTTTTCTTAATTGAAAGAAAATTTATAAAAAGGTATATTTTATTTGGGTTAATTATATTTATAGCCTTTATACCTCACATAGGCATTACTATCGGACACTTAAGAATGGGAGGAATAGAGGGTTGGCTTGGAAAACCGCACTATGATTTTTTGATTGAATACCTAAAGTTTGCTTTTAACAATTCGGTTCTTATACTCATCCTTGTACTTTCAATTATTGTATTTGGGTTCTATAAAAGAGAATTTGCGAGTAATTATTTTAGACATTCTGTAATTGTCTTCTGTTGGTTTATTCTCCCCTTTTTAATAGGATTTCTTTACTCAATCTTTGTAAACGCTGTATTACAGTACTCAATGCTTATTTTCAGCTTCCCGTTCTTTATATTACTAATATTCGGGCATTTACCAGTGTTATCATATAAATACAAATGGTTGCTGATTACAGTAATTCTTTCTATAACAAGTTTTTCTTTGATAGTTGAGAGAAAGCACTATTCATATTTTTACAACTTATCCTACGAGAAGATTCTTACACATCACGATTCGTTAAAAAGAGCAAAGTGCGACTTTATTTCAATTGTCGATTCGGATAAGAAAATATCAAAGTACTATGTCGAAAAATTATCATTAGATACTAGTTTCATTTGGGCTGACAGTTTTACCTCATTAGTTGATTTTAAATCTTTTATTCGGAAGCAGAATAAGCCAAATCTATATTTTGGCTGCATTTCATGGAGTAATCCTACGATAATTCCCATTATTCAAGATTATTACCCGTATATAGAATGGCAAAAGAATTATTTTACAGGCACTGCATATTTGTTTAAAAAGCAAAAAACAGAAAACTCGCAAAAACCAATTTATACTTCTATTATGACTTTTGAAGGTGAAGAAAAAAATTGGAGAATAGAAAGAAAAGAGAAGGTTGTTGATACAATGGGTTATGAAAGTTGTTCTTCATATCTTTTCGATAGCACGGGAGAATCGGGACCCACATTTACAATACCATTGAAAGAAATCATTAATAATCAAAATAATTTTATTGATGTCTCATTATATACACGAATGGATGAGTTTCCTGAGGATGTATTGTTGTGTTCTTCATTAGAATCAAGAGGAAAAAATATTGATTGGAGGTCTACTTCTTTTGACACATTTGTTCCCAAAATCAACTATGATAAAGTCTGGACAAAGATTTATCATACCATTAAACTTTCTGATATTTATTTGAAATACCCTGATGTTATTTTAAAAGTTGGAGTTTGGAATAGAAAAAAGCAACGATTCTATATCGACAACTTTGAAATAAAAGTTAGAAAAGGAAACACTGTGATTTATGGATTATAATATCTCTAAGTAAGATGCTAAAAATAAAGAATATACAAATATTACCTTTTGGAATATCCCTTTTCTTTTTAGTTGTTTACATATTTCTTCCGACTTCAAACAGTTCAATCGATTCGTGGGCATACGCCCTATATATAAAGCAAGCAAAAGATCTGTTTCTTCCACATCACCTTTTGAATGGCGCAATGGGTTTACTTTGGGTAAAGTTCGTTGGAATTTTTATTAAGGCTGATGTTCTTAGATCAATGCTCATCATTAATGCGCTATTTGCTACAGCAATTCTCTATATACTTGGCATTACCCTTAAAGAACTTGGTGTTGAGGTTAAAAAAGTTGCAATTTGGGTTGCATTTGTTGGTAGTTCATGGGCTATAATGCGTTATGCAACCGAAAATGAGGTTTATATTTTTCCCATATTTTTTTCGTTGTTAGGCAGTTACTTTTTTATAAAAGCCAAGCATAATCAAAAATTTTGGTTTGTGTTTTTATCCGGTTTGTTTGCAGCCTTTGCCTGCCTGTTTCACCAAATTATGTTTTTCTGGTGGTTGGCACTACTGATAGGTATTGCATATCGAAGATGTTTCAGATCTTTTATGGGGTTTGCTATACCTGCGCTTATCGTCCCAATTGCTTATTTACTTGTTTTAGTGCTTTATTATAATCAGCCATGTACACTCAATGTATTTATACATTTTGTTTTTAACGATTACTATTCAGGTGCAGCAGGAATATCAACGGGTTTGAGCTCTTTTCTTCTTCTGATTATTGGGATTGCTCGGTCATTTTTACAAATACATGGCTACATAATAAACCTGAATCAGTTCAGTGTTCTATTCGTTTTAGGGGGATTAATATCGATTCTTTTCTTTGCTTGGTCATTAGCAAACATTAAGAAGGTTCAATGGAAATGGGTTAATATTAAAAGCCAGATTGTTTGGGTGCATCTTTTAGCAATTTTGCTACAACTATTTTTTGCCCTGCTCTCAAGTGGTAATGCTGAGTTTATGGTAATGATTCCGTTATTATTATCTGTTGTATTATCGCAGATAATGAAAAATGAGATCAAATTCATTGGACTAATTACTTTTGCTATGTTTGTTTGGAATCTCTCCTTTGGATTGATTCCCTTAAAAATTTACAACCTTGATAATAATAGAGCAATTGCAGCGCAGGTGATTAAACATCAAAAAGAGTCAAACCAACCGCTCTATGTACTCTTTAACCGACCAAGAGTTGAGAATGAGGTAGAATACAGTTTAGGTTTTTGTCCTCAAAACCTAATAACAGGTATACAATATGAAGCCATTGACATTATTAAGGAAAGAATTGATAGTGCCTTGTTAAAAGGTGTATTGGTTTATACCGATTGTGTTAATCGACCTAAAACACTCTCTCGCGAAACGTTAACCATTACAAACACCTTCGAAGAGCAATTTTCTGAGTACACATTCAAAAAAGCGGATTCGATTAATACGTTGACAGGGAAGTACTATCTTTATGTAATGTCTAGATAATAAAAAAGGGGAATCAATCCCCTTTTTCTTATTAATAATACATTAGAATTTAAGCATATCCTTGTGTAGCAAAACTTCCAAGTATAAATATCTCCTGAGGAGTAACGCTTAAAACAGGCATTGGCGATTTGCTGAGCATCTGTTGGGCATAGCTGCCCAAAACGAAGTTGCTAATGGACTTCGATTGCTCGGTCATAATGCTAATCATATCAGCATTTACATCAAGAGCATATTCAATGGTAATGTCGGTAAGATTATCACCAACAAGGCTTGCGGTTTTATATGGAATTTTTAGACCATCGAGGTATTCACCAATTTGTTTGGTATAGGCATTAAGTTTGCCAACTATCTCATCGGTTTGTAACGATGAAACAGCAACAATATGTATCTCGGCATCAAATGCTTTTGCAATTTCAGCGGTGAGGGGTACCTTTTGGCGAGTATCTAACGTAATATCAATCGGCATTACAATTTTCTTAACCTCGTGAGGAACCGAGCCATGGCGAATGGTTATGACTGGTTGCTCAGTTGCCGAAACGATTTTAAATGCGTTGCTTCCAATAAAAAATTCTTCAAATCCAGAAGCACCATGGGTTGAACAAATTATTGCAGTGTTTTCAAAAGCCTCTGCTTGGTTAACTACTTCGCGGTAAATTTTACCTTTTTTTATAATGTAAGTTAGCTCTAAGCCTTTATTCAACTTTGAAGAATATTCCTCAATTAACTTTTCAAAGTTTAGCGTTGCTGCCTTATGTTCCTCCTCAAGCCCAATGCGACCCATTTCCGATACCGCTCGTTGAACATAAACCATTTGGATATTGCTATTTAAGTGATTGGCAAAAATTAAGGCTAATCGTAAACCGTTTAGTGATTCTTTTGAAAAATCGATGGGAACAATTATATGTTTCATGGCTTATGAGTTTAAATTTGAAGAGTTTCTTAGCAAATGTAGCTAGTTTGTACGAAGTTATCAAGGATAATCAATTAAACGTAATTTCATTTATATTATTCTTTGTATGCTTTGCGAAATCTTAGCGAACTTTGCGGTAACATTGAATGTTAATTCAAAATCTTTTACTTTGTAAAAAACTTTGGCTATGCCGGATTACAGATATTGCGAAAGCTTAACTCAATTCAAAAGGTTAAAAACACCAACTGTTTCCATTGGAGGAATTTTATTGGGTAAGGAATATCCCGTTCGGGTACAAACAATGGCAACAACAAGCACCAACGATACTTTATTAACCGTTAATCAGTGTATTCGTGCTGTTGAGGCTGGAGCGGAGTTGTTTAGGATTACTGCGCCAAGTATTAAAGAAGCAAAGAATCTGGAAGCGATAAAAAGAGAACTTCTTAAAAAAGGATTTTCTGTTCCTCTTGTTGCAGATATACACTTTAACCCCGATGTTGCTTTGGAAGCAGTCATGTTTGTTGAGAAGGTTCGAATAAATCCAGGTAATTATGCCGATCCGAGAGCAAAGTTTCAAAAGGTTGATTACTCTGATAAAGAATATGCTGAGGAGCTATTAAAAGTTCAGGAGCGATTTATTCCTTTGCTTGATTTATGCAGAAAACGAGGTGTTGCCATAAGAATAGGCGTGAATCATGGCTCGTTATCTGATCGTATTATGAGTCGCTATGGCGATACACCAGAAGGCATGGTTGAGTCAGCAATGGAGTTCATTAGTATTTGCCATAGGCAAAATTTCAAGAATGTTGTAATTTCCATGAAAGCAAGCAACACTAGAGTGATGGTACAATCAACGCGATTGCTTGTAAATAGAATGCTAGCTGAGAATATAGTTTACCCGCTTCACCTTGGAGTTACCGAGGCAGGCGAGGGTGAAGATGGAAGAATTAAATCTGCTGTAGGCATTGGTTCCCTTTTAGCAGATGGAATTGGTGATACAATTCGTGTTTCTCTTACAGAGGAACCAGAGATTGAAATACCTGTGGCAAAAAAACTAACTGGTTATTTTGAGAAACGGATAACAAGTCCTTCAATTCCAGAAATCAATGAACTGCCATATAATCCGTTTTCATATAATCGACGAAAAACGAAAAAGATTGATGAAATTGGTAGTACAACGCCTCCTGTTGTAATTGCCAATTTATCAAAGTTTGATAAAATAGGATACAGCGATTTGCTTGATTGGGGTTGGAGTTTTGATGTTTCTGAAAAGAAATGGAGCAGGAACGAACAGGCTGCAGATAAGTTCTACTTTGGGAAACGAGATATAGCTCTAATAGAATGTAAAGAGCAGCTTCCTATTATTTCAATCAATAATAATTCAGATTACGTTTTTGTTGATCAAAATAGTCTTACCATCGATAAGATTCAATGGTTAAAGGCGAACCCCAATCTTATCCTTGTCTTATCAACATTAAACACTAATGGCTATGCCGACCAGCGTTCTGTTTTTATAAGGTTGATGAACGCGGGAATTGAAAATCCTGTTGTTATTGAACGTGACTATAGTGATGTTGATGTTGAGTTATTTCAACTAAAATCATCTGCAGATATTGGAGCATTGATGATTGATGGTCTGGGCGATGGCGTAATGATTACTGCTCAAAATATCCCGTCAAAGGTTATCTGTACAACATCATTCTCAATTCTTCAAGCATCACGAACCCGAACAACAAGAACCGAATTCATTTCTTGTCCCGGTTGTGGTAGAACGTTATTCAACTTACAGGAAACCGTTGCAAAAATAAAAGAGGCAACGAGTCATCTTAAAGGGTTAAAGATTGGTATAATGGGCTGTATCGTCAATGGACCAGGCGAAATGGCCGATGCCGATTATGGGTATGTAGGTATGGGAAATGGAAGAGTATCATTATATAAAGGTAAGATAATTATGAAAAAAAGCATACCTGAAAACATTGCAGTTGAGGAGCTAATCAAACTAATCAAAGAAAATGGAGATTGGCGAGAAAAAAGAGTTGTAAGTTGACATATTCAGGTTGTTATGACCTTTCAGCGTTCAAAGAACCTGAAAGTGTCTGTAAAGAAGAGGAATTTAAAAAAACTATATAACTTAGCACCTGCTGTTTCAAAACCAATTTACATGGCAAAGATTCTTGTTGTTGACGACGATTCCACTTTTTGCATCATGCTCAAAACCTTTCTTACCAAGAAAGGTTTCGAGGTGAAAGAAGCATTTTCATTCGATGAAGCTGTTCGCTTAATTCATTCAAATGGTTTTGATGTTCTCCTTTCAGATTTTCGTTTGCCAGAGGGTAGTGGAATGGAATTATTGGCTGAGGCCAAGCAAAAGTCTTCTGATACTGTTGTAATTCTAATGACAGGGTATGCCGATATACGTATTGCAGTAAGCGCTATTAAAAAAGGTGCATACGAGTATGTTACTAAACCCATTAACCCCGATGAAATTCTTCTTACTATAAATAATGCGCTTAAGGCTAGGGGTAAAACTTCTGTTGAGAATGAGAATACTGAAGCAAAAGCGATCGCTAAAAAGTTTATAAATGGTATAAGTGCTCAGGCAAAGCAGGTAAACGATTATATTAATATTGTTGCACCAACCAATCTTTCGGTTATCATTCAAGGCGATAGTGGAACGGGAAAAGAGTATGTTGCACGTGAAATTCATAGGGAGAGCAAGCGAAATAAAAAACCGTTCATTGCTATTGATTGTGGTGCATTATCCAAAGAGTTGGCAAGTAGCGAGTTTTTTGGACACCTCAAAGGATCATTTACTGGTGCAATATCAGATAAAATTGGGCAATTTGAAGCTGCAAATGGCGGAACGCTTTTCCTCGACGAGATTGGGAACCTTCCTTATGATGTTCAGGTTAACCTTCTTCGAGCCATTCAGGAGCGAAAGGTTAAAAAGATTGGTAGCAGCAAGGAGGTTGAAGTCGATGTACGACTTATTGCTGCATCTAATGATGATTTGATTGAAGCCGTTAAGCGTGGCGATTTTCGAGAAGATCTTTACCATCGACTTAACGAGTTTACCATAAATATTGCATCGCTTAGTGAACGAATAAGTGACTTAACTATTTTTGCAAACCATTTTTTACAATTAGCCAATCATGAGTTGGGGAAAGCCATTAAAGGGTTCGATCAGCAGGTTGAAGATGTGTTTATGAGATACTCTTGGCCAGGAAATATCCGCGAGCTTAAAAATGTAATCCGCAGGGCTGTTTTGCTCGAGAAAGGTGATTTTATTACTGTTCAAACATTACCTTCTGAACTCTCTTATAGAGATGAAACAAGTACAAAAGCCTCGAAACCGATAGAAAATCTTCGCGATTCAAAAGAGCGAGCCGAGCAACAGTTAATCGTTTCAACTCTCGAGAAGGTTCGGTTTAATAAAAGCAAAGCGGCACAGTTGCTTAATATTGATCGTAAAACGCTATATAACAAGATGAAGCAATACGGGATTGATTATTAAATAAAGACCTTTCAGGGTTAGTCGAATCTGAAAGCGTCTTGAATCAAAAGCAAAATTTAGCCTGTGTTTAAAGAAATTAATAGAGAGCTCTTTTTGAAATTTATACTTTGCCATTTTAATGATATACATCATCCAATAATATTGCATTCAAAAAATGCTTTAATTTGTATCAATTATCAATCTTTATAAATTCAAAAGGATATGAGATATAGTTCAATTACCACTCGTTGCTTACAATTGATGGCAACAATCCTTTGTATGCTATTTATCAGCAATTCAATAATTGCACAAAATCGTGCTCCTCAAAATATTAGAAGAGTAACGGTTACTTTCCAATATGTAGTTGAAAATGGAAAAAGAACAGAAACAGTTTTCCCAATATATCAGGAATTGTTCGATTCCCTAGGTCGATGCCATACTGAAATAGAGTGGAGTTTGACCGATCATTATCCGCATAATTTTTCTTGGAATACATTTAATGGTAAGCAAAAAGTTTTAGCTGAATTTTATCTCAATGAAAAATTAAATACAATAGAAGAATTTACCTATAATAAGGATAGTTTACTTGCTAAAAGAGTTGTTAAAAATGTTAGTCCAACTGATACTATACTATCTTTAACTTATAGTTATAAATACGATTCCAATAGGAATCCTATTGAAATAATTGCTATGTCCGCAAAAGGGAAAAAAGTATATATATCAAAATCAACCTACAATTCAAAAGGTAAAGAACTGACTAGAAAGGTGAAAGTTAAGGACAAGTTTACTCCTCAAGATTCAATAATAAGCCTCTTATCTGTACCTATTTACGATTCTATAGGCCGGTTGGCGAGCGAGCAACGCACTATTAAAAAACTCGATAAAACAACAACTAAAGTTACAATCAAATATTCATACGATAAAAACAACAATCAGATAGGTGTTCTTGTCCTAAACGAAAAAGGGAAACAAGTTAGCCGAGAGGTTAGAGAATACCAATTTAGCAGAAACAGACTATCTCTTATCAATTACTTCAATAGCAATGATGTTCTGGTTAAATTCATTACCAAGCGCTACGAGATTTATCGCACCAATGATCGCAAGGTTAGGGAAATAGAATATTAGCTAAAAACTCGACATTAAAATTATTAATTTAAGGTCTAAAGATCTTTATTCATCGTGAATTAACTCTGATTTTCTTCAGAGTTACCAAATTCCTTTGCCCCAAAATATTGAAATCACCATTCCCGATTTCGTACCTCATATTTGCTATAATAATTATTAGCATCAGATAATCAATTATATATGTTGGTTGGCAGCATTATTGATAGGTATGCTAACCATGTTCTTTGATGACCGAAAGCGGAAATTTTTATAGAATTAAAAATTGTTTTGCTACCGAAAACTCTTTTTAATGAAGTGTAACCTTGCTATTTAGTATTCATTTTGGCTCTGTATGTTGTGAAAATATCCGAATACAAATTCTTAAACAAGATTTATGATAGATAAAATAAGAGGGTTCGCAAAGAAATATTTCCGTTTATCATGCTAATAAAGACGTTTATCAAGAAAATGGTTTAAATCATCTATTAGTGTGTTAACCTTATTTCCGAGTCAACGTATCAACTGTTAACAATGTGTTAATAATTTTTATACATGCAATGCGAAATTTAGTAGTAACCGAAGATTGGATTACGAACCCCATACAAGATGGAAAGCCGCCATAATGCGAATTCTTGTATTGATTAGTACTTATGCCGAAAGGTCAATTTTGAAAACAAAAAACAAAAAAATAAACTTAATTTTTTAAATTTTAAACAAACAAGCTATGAAAAAATCGACTCTCATGAAACTGGCGCTTACCCTAGTGGCCATTTTTGCAATTATGGGTGCACAGGCTCAAACTTACCCTGCTGCTATTCAAGACCCAGCACATGCTAATGCGCTTAACTATGTGCAAAATACAGAAACAACTTACCAAACTACTGGATTAGGATTAACTCTTTATGTTGCACCAGATCCCGTATATAGCCCATTATATAATGGTGTTGGTTCCGTTGGTATTAATGCTTCATCGCAATGGCGTTGGGTATGGGGTGCAGACTTTGCAACTGGTACACAAATTAAAGATTGGACTACTCTCGAAAACTATTGTGCGATACCTGCTGGTATTTTACCTGCCGCAGGAAGTACTTTAAGCGTTTGGGTTGCTGAACGTCAGGCTGCTGCTTGTGCCGATGCAACTGGTAGAAATCATATTATTACTGTTCTACCACGCCCTACAGCTATATTGGACGGAGCAAACACAAATACCGATTGGTCTGTAGCTGCTACAAATGTTTTCTATCGTTGTGGCGATGGGTATGTTGATAATCTTATACCTACTTTCACTGAAGCGGGAGCTCCTTATGATGCATATGCTTATACCATTACTGTTACCAGAACAGGTTTTGATGCTACAGGAGCTATTGTTGTTCCTCAGACTGATGTTACAGCAACCTTTGGTGCTCCTTTAAATAGATTAGCAACAGTTGGTGCTGGTGGTTTCGTTGCAAGTACAACTCAGGCGTTAATCCCTTCAAATATGGTTTACGTTCAAAATGTAGGTGTTAACGTAAGAACTAGGTATACCTTTACTCTTGCTACTGTAGCTTCAAGAGCGTCAACTCTTTCTTACTATAGAGCAAATATTGCTAATGCATTTTATGCAGAAGGTGGTGCTGATGATGTTGTTGTTTATTGGTTAAATCTTCCTCCAGTTACTGGACCTATCTATCATATACCTAACAGTTTTAACTTATAGTAGGTTGGTAATGATTGTAAATCAAAAAACACCAGAAACTAACAGTTTGAATCCAAAAGGTATTAAACAAGTGCTAGTTTAAGGTGTACTTCACAACCCTGACAGGGTTTTAATGCCCTGTCAGGGTTTTTAAAAACCAGTTCTTTAAATTGTATCTAGTTGTAATGGCTAAGCCAAAACATTGAAGTGCTAAAGAGATATGCTGAACTATTAAAACAAAGTAATTAAGATTAGCAAAGCATACCTGTTTAGTAGCAATTTTTTTAGCATAATGCAACAGAGAGACAATTGAAAATATGGGATTTGATTAAAGAGTTCAATTCCATATAGATCCAAATTAATAAAAGAGCAAAATATTTTTTAGCAATAATTAATCGTCATGGATTTTCAACTTAAGACGAATGGAGTAAGGATTGCATAAATAGGAAAAAATTGAAAAAGTTTTTTTACATATTATTGATAACCACAAGCCTATTTATAAGCGGAGCCTTTCAGGTTTTTGGGCAAGATTTACCCATGGCATGTGTTGGAAGCGAAGAGAGTTATTGGGTAAAGGGATTTAACGGACACAGCAATTTTTCTTGGAGAATAATTGATCCCAACAATAATATTGTACCTCCATCTTTTTATACATTAATTGGGAGAGGAGATACTGTTCAAATTACTTGGGATGAGTCGTTAATAGGGGGTGTTTATACTTTTGAAGTAACAGAAACGCCCGATGATCTTGGATGTGGAACAGCCGCTCCATATACTCAAGAAATTGTATTGAATACTCCTACAATAAATATCCCATTCGAAGGTGTTCCAACAACTGTTGCGGTATGTTATCCTAATATTGCAGAATTAGATCCTGGTCTTTTTAGCAATTACCTTTGGCAGGACGGTTCAACAAATCGAATATACTATACAGGCGAATCAGGAACCTATCAGGTTAAACTCACTGATATGAGCCAAAGTTGTTCTTACAATGAAATTGAGGCTACCATTAATCCTTTGCCGAGTGTTTGGCTAGGGAACGATACAATACTAATTGGCGATCAATCTCTTGTTCTTGATGCATATAATCCAACAGTTCTAACTTACCAATGGAGCACTAGCGATAATTTATCGGCAATTACAGTGTTTAGCAATCCGCAACCTCAAACTATTTGGGTAAAAGTTACCGACGATAAAGGTTGTTCTAATTCTGATACAATTCGTATAAGCAATGCAGATTTTAAAAATTTACGTATTCCTGCTGCCTTTACCCCCAATGGCGATGGTATAAATGATAAATGGTATTTCCCTGCACCGCCAAAAGGATCTCAACAGGATTTATATCCATATTTTGATGAGGTCGAAGTAAAAGTGTATAACCGATGGGGAAAATTGGTTTGGGAGTCAAAGAAGAATTTTATAGCATGGGACGGAAACGATTTAAGTGGAAAGACGCTTCCAATGGACTCATATCACTATATAATTAAGTTTAAAGTAGAAGGACAGACTTACATGTATAAAGGTTCAATTACAATAGTTCGATAATAAAAGTAGCAATCTGGAGGAAATATGGAAGATATGCTAAAGAAAAAAAATATATTAACTGTTCTTGCTGTATTTGTTGCAGCGCTTGGGTTCGCCCAGCAGCAACCAGTTTATAGTCAGTACATGCTTAATACCTATTTGGTTAATCCTGCAGTAGCCGGAGCCGAGGGTTTAACAGCATTTAACCTCACTGCTCGAAAGCAATGGGCTGGATATGTTGAAGGCCCTAGTACATATGCTGTTAGTGCTCAGACACGAATACTTAAAACAAGTTTCAGGAATCGATCACGGTTAATCAAAGCCAGAGTTAGAAAGCGTCGACCAAGTGGCAAGGTTGGACTAGGAGGATTTATTTACAACGATATTAATGGACGTGTTCGTAGAACAGGGCTTCAGGGAACATACGCATACCATATATACATGCGAGATTATCAGCTTAGCTTTGGTGCATCGGTTTCGTTCTATCAGTTTAGTATCAATGTCAAACAAACAGATACATACGATATAGAAAAAGGAATCTACGATCCTCTCATTGGGAAAAATCAGAAAATTTCACCAGATGCTAATGTTGGAGTGTTACTTAGTAATGAAAAGTTCTATGCTGGTATTTCTGCAACATCTCTTTTTCAAAGTTCAATACAGTTTGGTGGGAGTGGAAACCCTAATGATGCTTATAGAATTTTAAGACAATACTACCTAATTGGGGGATATAGGATTGAACCTTATAAAAGCGCTTTTGCTGTGGAACCATCAATACTATTCACCACTAACGAAAGATTTCAACGTGCTTTGGACTTTAATGTTAAAGGGTATTATAAACAGGATTATTGGGTGGGGGTTTCTTTTCGCACCTCAGGTGCTGTTGTTATGATGTTTGGTGCAAGGTATCAGAAGTTTACATTTGGTTATGCTTTCGACCAAAGTTTTAGCGATGTATCAACTCTTGCTAAATTTGGGTCGCACGAGTTTATGATTGGTTATAAGTTAGGAGAAACTGCACGTAGATATCGTTGGTTAAATAGGTTCTAGAAACTCACAGGATTTTAAAGTATTAAAACTCAACATCGCTTATAAGGCGATGTTTTTTGTTTACTATATCATTACGAATAGTTTTATATAACACTATAAGCTATATTTACATCAAAATTGAAAGCACATATTCTTTTAGTTCTTAATAAATACTTTTATCAATGATACTAGCTTCAATTCATTGGGATGTTAATCCTGAAATTATTCGTATTGGTAGTTTTGCAATACGTTACTATGGCGTTTTATGGGCTTTATCATTTTATCTTGGTTATATAATATTTAATAGTTTTGTTAAAAGAGAAGGTTTAAAAGAAGGCTTTCTCGATTCATTAACTATATACACTGCAATCGGAACCATTCTTGGTGCTCGATTGGGTCACTGCCTTTTTTATGAACCAAATTACTATTTAAGCCATCCGATAGAAATCCTTAAAATATGGCAAGGAGGACTTGCTAGCCACGGTGCGGCTATTGGTATTATCATTGCGCTTATTCTATTTAGCAGAAAATGGAAGGTTTCCGTAATATATGTTTTGGATAGGATTGTTATTACCGTTGCGCTAGCAGGTATTTTAATCCGTATTGGAAATCTTATGAATTCCGAAATATATGGAGTTGAAACAAGCCTCCCTTGGGGCTTTGTGTTCGAACGAAATGGAGAGATGTTTCCTAAACACCCCACGCAGCTTTACGAGGCGTTTATGTATCTTCTAATTTTTGTTATGCTGTATATTGTATACATAAAGGAGAAAAGCAAGCCAAAGCAAGGATTGCTTTTTGGACTTTTCCTGTCAACACTTTTTACTGCTAGATTTTTTATCGAGTTTTTAAAAGAACCACAGGTAGAATTTGAAAAGTCGATGATGCTTAATATGGGGCAATGGCTGAGCATTCCTTTTGTTTTAGCAGGAATAGGTTTTATAATTTTCTCGTTGAGAAGGAAAGAGGAGAAAGTTTAAAAAGGTAGTTAACTTAGTTTTTTATTTATAAAAACGTCTCCTATAAATTTTACTGCTTCAGGAATTGGGATAAATGTATATCCTATTTGATTTTTTATTTTATTCGACGTGTAGTGGGTCTTAGCAAAAGCAGATTTAGTGTTTTCTTTAGATATCACAGCCCCTTTGCCAGCAATTGTTCCAAAAAATTTAATTAAAGGATAAGCAAAATTAATTAGCCAAGGCTTTATTTCAAAAAAAGGAGTCTTTTTTCTTAACTCGATGGCAATGAGACTAAATATATCCTTGTAGCTGAGATTTTCGGAGTTTAGAATAAATCGCTCATTCTTAATTGAGTTCTGTTGGGTGAGTAAAACCATCGTTTTAGCAACATCTCTAACATCAACATAGCCTGTAATACCGCTAGTATAAGCAGGCATTCCTTTTGCAATACGTCCAAAAAGTTGACCGCTCCCACTATCCCATCGGCCGGGACCAAGAATTACTGAAGGATTAACGATTATTACTCTTAAACCATTCTCTGCTCCTCGCCAAACTTCCATCTCGCCAAAAAATTTACTTTTAGCATATGCACTTTTCCCCTTGGTTTTTGTCCATGAACAAGATTCATCAACAACCCCTTTTTCGTTTGAATCGCCTAAAGCAGCAATTGAACTAACATGGCACAGCGTATTAACATTATTTTGAATACAAGCATCGACAACATTAGCGGTTCCTTTAACGTTGGTTTCAATAATCGAAAAAGAATCTTTTGGGTTAAACGAGACTATTGCTGCAGTATGGTATACAGTATCAATCCCTTTTGTTGCCTCAAGTAAAGAAGAAAAATCGAGAAGATCCACATCAACCCAATCAATCTGGTTTAACAGACTTTCTGGACTTGAAGTGTAAATGGAGAAAACCTTCCTTACAAAATCTATTGACGAGTCCTTGCGCTTAGTGGCCCTGATTTTATTGCCCTGCTGAGCAAGTTCAAAAAGAAGATGTGAACCTGTTAAACCCGTACCCCCGGTTACAAGAATCATTTATGTTTAGTTTTGGAGGTTGATGTTTTGGAATAAAAGATCCTTTTTCCAGATTAACTTCTTTCCGAAACCAAGGCGATTATCAGTCATCTTAATATAAGTTAGATCAATAGCCCATAGATGAGTGTCCATAAGCATTGCAATAGGGAATCGTTTTAGGTAAGCGGATTTTATTTTTTCAAGATATTCCCCTTTAGGCTCACTTATAATTCCCTGAAATTGTATTCCCTGTATCTTTCCCACAATTGAAGTCTCAAGAACAATACTACCTGCAACATAAATATTATGAGAAGCCTGCTGAATATGCTTTGTTTCAAAGTCGGAAGTGAAAACAAGGCTATTCTCTTCTGGCAGATAAACGTAAAAACAGTTTGCACACCAAGGCTCCTCTTCGAAGCTGGTTGCTAAAGTCAACACATGGTGTTTGTTGATAAATTCAACTATTTTTTTTTCGGGTGCGTTCATCGTTGTTATCAAAGAAAGACAAAGGTAACAAATGGCATGAAAATAATCCAAGCCAAATCAAAAAACTATCAGTATCAGTTAAATGATTGATAATTTAAATTGACTAATTAACCTTTATAGCATATCTTTCGGGTAAATTATATTGGTGTAGAGGATGAGAAGAATCTGGCGTAATCATTGGAAGTCTATCATTTGGGCAATTTTTATTTTAGTACTTTGTAGTATTCCTGGCAACCAGATTAACAAAGTAAAGATTATTGATATTCCCCAGTTCGATAAGTTTGTACACTTCTTTTTCTACTTTGTATTTACATTACTCCTAATTTCTGAAAACAACAAGCTGAAATTGCAAAAAAATGTCACTGTTGATGCGATTCTAATTGCTGCTTCAATTTCTTTAGGCTATGGTGGCATAATTGAAATAATGCAAAAAGAGTTATTTATAAATAGAGGAGCAGATATTTGGGATATGGTCGCAAATACTATTGGTTTCCTTGTTGCCGCCATTAGTTACCGAAGCGTGAATAAAGTTACTGATCGTTACATTTAGTTGCTTGTTGAATAAGGTAAAGTCAATTTCCATAAAAATTATTTGTCCCTTCATCTTTCCTAAAATACTTCATTGAATAGTTTAAGAAAACAGGCGGTCTAATTTAATAATTATCAGGTAAGTGCGAATTTTTTTAAAAACGAATACTTGGCTACGAACAACAATCAACTTATTTTGTTAGATTTGTGCACTTGTTTTTATTAACAATGTGGAAAGATTTGACTGATTGCAACCACAGAAAAAAAATGCTAAAACAGAGCAAAACCGCCTGCAATCTTCAATCCTTCCTTTTTATTAACCCTTTAAAAAGAGAACAATGGGATATTTATTTACATCCGAAAGCGTTTCGGAAGGTCATCCAGATAAAGTAGCCGACCAAATATCAGATGCTCTGCTTGATGAGTTTTTACGCCAAGATCCAGATTCGAAAGTAGCTTGCGAAACTCTTGTTACAACAGGATTGGTTGTACTTAGTGGAGAGGTAAAAACCAAAGCATATGTTGATGTTCAGGAAGTTGCGCGTAGGGTGATTCGAAGAATCGGCTATACAAAGCACGAATATCGGTTTGACTCAGAATCATGTGCTGTTATTTCGAGTATTCATGAACAATCACCAGATATCAATCAAGGAGTTGTTAGAGCAAAAGAAGAAGATCAAGGTGCTGGAGATCAGGGTATGATGTTTGGGTATGCTTGTCGCGAAACCGACGAATATATGCCTTTAACACTTGTGCTTTCGCACGTTTTGTTGTTAGAACTTGCTAAGATTCGTCGCGAAGGCAAACAGATGCTTTACCTTCGTCCTGATGCAAAGAGTCAGGTAACCCTTGAGTATGATGATAACAATAACCCGTTAAGAATTCATACCATTGTTGTTTCTACCCAACACGATGACTTTGATGAGGAGAAATCAATGCTTTCAAAGATTAAGGCCGATGTTCAAAACATCCTTATCCCAAGAACTAAAGCGTTATTCCCTGAAAGAATTCAAAAGTTGTTTAAAGATGACTACATTCTGCATGTAAACCCTACAGGTAAATTTGTTATTGGTGGACCTCATGGAGATACAGGCTTAACTGGTCGTAAGATTATTGTTGATACCTATGGTGGCAAGGGTGCTCACGGTGGGGGAGCGTTTTCAGGAAAAGATTCATCAAAAGTTGATCGCTCTGCAGCTTATGCTGCACGTCATATTGCAAAAAATCTTGTTGCAGCAGGAGTTGCTGATGAGATTCTAGTTCAGGTTGCATATGCTATTGGTGTTGCTCAACCTGTTGGACTCTTTGTTAACACTTATGGAACAGCAAAAGTTAAATTATCAGACGGAGAAATTGCAAAGAAAATAGATGGTTTATTCGATATGCGTCCAGCAGCAATTGTAAAACGTTTTGGATTGAAGAATCCTATCTTTGAGGAAACTGCATCGTATGGACATATGGGACGTGACTATAAAAAAGCGATGGTTCGTTTTGTTGAAGCAGGTAACGGCGGAAAATCCTTCGAAAAAGAAGTTGAACTTTTTACATGGGAGAAACTCGATTATGTTGACAAAATAAAATCCACTTTTGGACTATAAACTCAACAAAAATTAAATATTAAAGGCATCTTTTCTAGGATGCCTTTTTTGCTAAATACTAGAGTGGTAAACTAAACGTTATTTTTCTTAGGTTTGCAATTTAATTGTGATTATATCTAGTATCATGTCAATTAAGGTTTCAGGAGTAGTTAAGGAGTATGGAGAGCAAAGAGCACTCGATGATGTTTCATTCGATGTGCTGTCTGGCAGCGTTGTTGGCTTTCTTGGTCCAAATGGAGCAGGAAAATCAACCATGATGAAAATTATTACTGGATTCATACCTCAATCTGCGGGTGTTGTTGAGGTTAATGGTATTTCTATCGATAATCAGGAGGCTGATATTAGAAAAGATATTGGTTATTTACCGGAGAATAACCCTCTTTACACAGATCTATATGTTAAGGAGTATTTAACCTTTGTTGGAAATATCTACCATCTTGGAAAATCAACAAAAAAGAGAGTTCGTGAACTGATAGAGTTAACGGGAATTGGTAATGAGCAGAATAAAAAAATTGGATCACTCTCGAAAGGTTACAGACAAAGAGTTGGATTAGCTCAGGCTCTCATCCATAATCCTAGTGTACTTATTCTTGATGAGCCAACANNAAAAACGGTACTCCTTTCAACGCATATTATGCAAGAGGTTGAGGCAATTTGTCAAAAGATCATCATAATAAATAAAGGAAAAATTGTTGCAGATGCTTCCACAAGTGAAGTAATGGCTCAACGTTCGACTAAAGGAGTCTCGATACTAGTGGAGTTTGTCGAAGATGTTTCTCTTAATAAGTTAAAACAGATTGAGGATGTTGTTGAAGTATCTAAGCTTAGCAAAAACTCATGGCTTATACTATCTAACTCTTCAAAAGATATCCGACCAGAAATCTTTCGATTTGCGGTTGATAATGGGTTAACGATTATTACTTTGCAACAAAAGGGACGTCAGCTTGAGGAGATATTCCAATCGCTANNAAGTTATTAATGTTCCAGAAACACCAAGTTCTGGTAGATCAAAAGCAGTTATATTTCTTTCCTTTTTAATTGTCGTTTTGGTTATTATTTTAGCTGTTGTAGCATGGAAGTACAATCAGCAAATAAAGAATTCAGAAGATATTCAAACCATGCTTTCCTCAGAGAAGGATTCAATTACCAATAAGCTTCAAGGCTTAATGAAGGATTATAAATCGCTCGAAACAACAAACGATTCAATTAATCAAAAACTTCAACTGGAGCAGGAGAGAGTTAAGAAACTTTATACACAAGTACAATCAGAGAGGAATATTAGCTACACAAAAATTAAAGAGTATCAGCGCGAATTAGGTACGTTGCGCACTATTATGAAGGATTTGCTTCATGATGTTGATTCTCTAAATTCAATGAATCAAAAACTTATTGCTGAAAACGTTAAGGTAAAGGAGGAAGCTACAACGGCCAAAAAAGTAGTTAAAGAGCTTGAACAGAAAACTGAGGAACTTAGCAGTCAAGTTGAGAAAGGGTCAATCATTAAAGTTCGCAGCGTTGTTGCAATGGCTGTTAGCCGTAAGGGTAATGAGGTTACTCGTGCACGCAGGGTTGAAAAAATTCGTGTTTGTTTTACCCTATCTGAAAATAGTATTGCTAAACCAGGTGTCCGAGATGCTTATATTCGAATTCTTGGCCCCGATCAGTTTATTTTGGCTAAAGCAGAAACGGATCTTTTCGATTTTAATGGTGAAAAGATTGTTTTTTCAGCAAAACGAGAAGTCGATTACCAAAATCAAGATGTTGATCTTTGTATTTACTATGATAATAAAGGTGATTTAGTGGCTGGTAAATATCAAGCAACTATATATCTAGATGGAAATTTGGTTGGCTCAAGTGAATTTACGCTTAAATAGCAGTTTACTAATAAATACAAAAAGAGCGCTAGTTTAACCAGTGCTCTTTTTGTTATCTGATCAGTGCTTCTGCAATTTTAAGATCTAGAGGCGTTGTAATCTTTATATTTTCTCTATTCCCTTCAACAAGATGAATTCTTTCGCCGATAAATTCAGCAACCGAAGCATCATCCGTAAATGTAGGTCTGTATGGTGTTTCGTACCCTCTATTAATGATTGAGAATTTAAAAACTTGGGGGGTTTGAACAAGTAAAATTTTTTCTCGATCAATAATTGATGAACTGATTCCTTCTTGAACTCTTACCGACTCCACAGGTTTAAGAACAGGAATTGCGTTGCCAAATTTTTCAGCAGCGTCAAAACATGTTTCGATTACATCACATGTAATAAGCGGACGTACGCCGTCATGAATGGCAACCAAAGAGTTATGATCACGGATCTCTTTCAACCCATTTTTAACAGATTGGTATCTAGTATCACCTCCTTTAACTATTTTGTGTTTAGTTTCAAAATGATGCTTTGAGCAAAGAAACGTCCAATGATCAATTTGTGATTCTGGAAGTACAAGTATAATCTCTTCAATTGAAGGAACATTTGCAAAAACATTCAAAGTATGCATAAGGATTGGCAAACCATGTAACAAAAGGAATTGCTTTGGAATATCTGCTCCCATTCGCGAACCAGATCCTCCTGCAACAATTAAAGCAACCTTGTTTGCGGCCATCACATCAGTTTTATAACGTAAAAATATGAATTAATTTCTTCTTTCAGGTTATTTAATTCTAGTAAAGCGGTAAACTACCTGAGAAACATCTTTGTTGTTCAACTGAAAACAAAATGAAAGTAAATTTTTTACATTTGCATGTGGTTCGATATTATCTCTAACATATTCTATTGTAACATTCTTAATACAAGTTTATTAACCATAACATTGGGGCTGTATGGAGAAAAGTTTTATTAAATTTTTTGAGGATAGCATTAAGAAAAACTGGGATTTACCAGCATTTACAGATTATCAAGGAGCAACTCTTACATATGCTGATGTTGCAAGAAAAGTGGAGAAAATTCATATCATCTTTGAGAAAACAGGAATTCAAAAAGGTGATAAAATAGCATTAATTGGAAAAAATTCTTCGGCGTGGGCAGTTGCCTTTATTGCAACGGTTAGCTATGGAGCTGTCCTTGTACCTATCCTGCACGATTTTAAATCTGATAATGTTCACCATATTGTTAACCATTCCGATGCGATGGTTCTATTTGTTGGCGATGGCGTTTGGGAGAACTTGAACGAGGAGCGTATGCGTGGGGTTAAATGTATCATTTCATTGCTTGATTTCGCTATTTTACACGAAAATACCCCATTCTCAGTAAAAGAAATTAGGAGCAAGGTGAAAGAATTGTTTGATGAGAAATATCCAAACGGGTTATCTCCTGAAATGATTTCATATCATAAAGATCAATCCGAAGATCTTGCTTTAATAAATTATACATCGGGAACATCAGGATTTTCTAAAGGGGTTATGCTTCCTTATCGAAGTCTTTGGAGTAATATGGTCTTTGCATACGGTGTAATCCCTCTTAAACCCGGAGATAACATGGTTTCCATATTGCCTTTGGCTCATGCATACGGTGCTGCTTTTGAGTTTTTATATCAATTCTCCGTTGGATGCCATATCCATTTTTTAACTAAAACACCATCTCCTAAAATTATTTTAGACGCATTTGCTGAGATACGTCCGCGAGTTGTATTGGCTGTTCCTCTTATTATTGAAAAAATATATCGTAAAAATGTGATGGATGCACTAAAGCGTCCTTCGCTAAAACTTTTGCTCAAAGTTCCCATTATCGACCGAAGAATACTTAATAAGATAAAGGAAAAGCTCACTAAGGTGTTTGGCGATAACTTTATTGAGGTGATTATTGGTGGCGCAGCTCTTAACCCAGAGGTAGAATTGTTCTTACGAAACATCGGTTTTCGTTATACGGTTGGTTATGGTATGACCGAATGTGGGCCAATTATTACATACGATTCATGGAAAACCAATAGACTTTATTCCCCAGGTAAAGTAGTTGTAAACATGGAGTTAAAGATTGATTCTCCAGATCCTCAAAACGTTGCTGGCGAGATTCTTGTTCGTGGTGAAAATGTAATGCTTGGTTATTACAAAAATGAGGAAGCAACCAAGCAGGCAATCGATGCCGATGGTTGGTTACATACTGGTGATTTAGGAGTTATTGATAACGATGGTTATCTTTATATTAAGGGGCGAAGTAAAAACATGATTTTAGGTTCGAGTGGACAAAATATTTACCCCGAAGAGATAGAAGCTCGAATAAACAATATGCCATTCGTACAGGAATCGTTGGTTGTTGAGCAAAATCAAAAGCTTATAGCGCTTGTATTCCCCGATTTTGATGCCGCTGATAAGGCAGGATACTCTAACGAAGATCTTGAACGAGTTATAGAAACCAATAGGGTTGAGGTGAACAAGAATTTACCTCAATACTGTCAAATTGTTAAAGTGAAGCTTTACCCCGAAGAGTTCGAGAAAACGCCTAAAAAGAGTATTAAGAGATTTTTATATCAATTCCCTCAAAACTAAATTGTTCACTTAATCTATCACAGTCATGTTGAACATCAATTACATCAAAGAATACATTGAAAAAAGTATTCAAGAAAATTGGGACCAACCAGCGTTCTCTGATTATCAAGGTAAAACATTCTTATACAAGGATGTTGCAATGCAAATTGATAGAATTCACAAGATCTTCGATGTGTGGGAGATTAAGCAAGGCGATAAGATATCGCTTATAGGTAGGAATAATTCTAATTGGGCTACAACCTACTTAGCAACTATATCGTATGGAGCAGTCATCGTTCCAATCCTTGCCGATTTTGCAACCGACGATATTCATCATATTGTAAACCATTCCGATTCTGTGATGCTTTTTGTTGGAGATTCCATTTGGGATTCACTTGAGGAGCAATCAATGCCGCATCTTAAAGCAATTTTCTCTATCGATAGTAACAACCTAATCGTAAGCCGAGATGGTAAGGCCGAACGAAGGTATAACGATATGATTCAAACAATAAATGAGGAGCAAAAGGTGCTGACTCCAAGTAAAATTTTATATCCAGAGATTTCTAATGATAAACTTGGAGTAATTAGTTACACATCAGGAACAACCGGTTTTTCGAAAGGAGTAATGCTATCGCTAAATAGTCTAGTAGCCAATGTTGATTTTGGTCGTAACAACATAGGGTTAAAACCCAAGAATAATGTTGTTTCGTTCCTACCTTTGGCTCATGCGTATGGTGCAGCCTTTGAGTTTCTTATGCCATTCTCAATAGGATGCCATATAACATTTTTAACCAAGACACCTTCGCCAAAGATTATATTACAAGCGTTTCAGGAGATAAAACCAAGGTTAGTTTTAGCTGTTCCGTTAATCATTGAGAAAATTTACAAGAAACAGATTCTTCCTGTTCTTAACAGACCTGCAATGAAGGTATTTATCAATATACCATTTTTAAACAGAAAGATTTATCAAAAAATAAATAAAAAGTTGACGGATGTTTTTGGCGGTAATTTTCTTGAGATTGTTATTGGCGGGGCACCTTTAAACAAGGAGGTTGAGGACTTTTTGCGAAAAATAAATTTCAGGTATACTATCGGTTATGGTATGACCGAATGTGGGCCTTTGATCTCATATATTGGTTGGGAGAAATGCAGAGCAGGCTCTTGTGGCGTTTTGTTGCCTACTCTTGAAATGAAGATTGATTCAAATTATCCTCAGCAAGTGGCTGGCGAAATTTTGCTTAAGGGCGAAAACGTTATGGAAGGTTATTATAAAAATGAAGAGGCAACACGCAAAACTATAATTGATGGGTGGCTACACACTGGCGACTTAGGTGTTATCGATAACGATGGTTATATTTATATTAAGGGACGCAGCAAAAGTTTAATTCTTGGTCCAAGCGGACAAAATATCTATCCTGAAGAGATTGAAGCAAAGTTTAATAATCTTCCATTTATTACCGAATCACTTATAATCGAAAAGCAAAACAAGCTCATTGCGCTGGTTTATCCTGACTTGGATGCTGCTGATGAAGCAAAACTCGTTTCAGCTGATATTGAGCAAATAATGGAAAAACATAGAATAGAGGTAAATAAAAATTTACCTAGTTACAGCCAAGTAGCGAAAGTGCGTTTATACCCCGAAGAGTTTGAGAAAACACCGAAGAAAAGCATCAAGAGGTTTTTATATCAAATAAATGAGAATTAGTTTGTTGTTGTTTCGGATTAGTTGGTTAATATAAATAGAATGTCTGAATTCGGTTTTTCGGTAAGTAGTCAACTTACACTGTCAACATTTTTCTCTACTTTTGTTTTAAATGAAAAGAATGAACATGAATAAAAGATATTTGATAATTATACTGGCCGCAATTGTTTTACTTTCTTCTTGTAATAAACGAACACAGTTGCTGTATATAAATAATATTGCTAATGAAAATCTCAAAACGCCCAAAATTCCTGAATACACCTTAAAGCCAGGAGATGTTTTGTATGTTCAAATAATCACTCAAGATCCTAACGTATCAAATCTATTTAATAACAGAGGCATGAGTGGTTCTGTTCAGGCTACCATGTTTAATAGCGAATCGGGAAATTACCTTTATGGTTACTCTGTTAGTGATTCTGGTTATGTGCAGTTACCCGTACTAGGCAAGTTATTTTTAACAGGATTAACAATTAACCAATCGCGTGACTTGATTCAAAGAAGCACCGAAAAGTACTTAACCGATGGTATTGCTGTAGTAAAGTTGCTAAGTTATAAAGTTACCATACTAGGCGAAGTTAAAAAACCGGGTGTTTATACAAACCTAAAGGATAACCTCACTATTTTTGAAGGCCTTGGATTAGCTGGCGACCTTACCGATTATGCCCAGCGTAATAATGTTTTATTATTACGTCAAACCAGTGATGGAGTTAAAACGGTAAGGGTTAATTTACAAGACAAAAACCTTCTTTTCTCCGAAGCGTATTACCTTGTTCCCAACGATATTCTTGTTGTTGAACCACGAAAAGGTAAGCTATTCTCGATGAACTCACCCAATATCGCAATCTACCTTTCCATTGTAAGCACAACGCTACTAATGATAAACTATTTGATGAAGTAGCACTCCAAATCTTAATGGTTATAGATTAGACATTTAATAAGCTTTTTCACTAATAATTTGTTTAAGAGTTGATGGGATCAATCTTAATAAACCCCAATTTTATTGGGATTTATAGCTTAATTTTCCATCAATTGCTATATTTGTAATAATTTAGTATATAGTATATAGTTTTTCGGTTTTTTAAAATTAATGCTTTGTCTAGCAGGACTACCTGTGACTGACCAAGCGAAGCTGTAGATATGTAACACACTTTTATAATAAAGATTACAGTTTTTCAGCAATCCAATATTATAACTCTGTAGCTAATGAACTCAAACAACAACAAACAAATGGAAGAGGAATCCCTCGACATAAAAAAGTACATATTTCTAATTTTATCAAATTGGTATTGGTTTGCTATTTCAATATTTTTAGGATTATTTATTGCCTACTTTATTAATCGTTATTCAATTAATATTTACAGTGTTCAATCATCGTTAATAGTCCGAGATGATGAAAGTCCAAATAGTTTTTCTGGAGCCGAAAATCTAATTCAAGGGTTAAAACTTACAAGAAATACAAAAAGTGTACAAAATGAAATTGGCATATTAAAATCATATTCATTAGCATATAAAGCTGTTTCTGAGCTTGAAGAGTTTAACATAACTTATATGGGTGTTGGACGAAGACGTATAGTAGAATCTGAACTTTATACTCGTTCACCATTTAAGGTGACACTCGAACCGAATGCAATCAATCTAACCGAATACCCAATTAATGTTACAATACTCTCCAAGGATAAATATTTACTTGAGATAGACGATAAATTTGATATAAAAAAGGAGATGAAATGGGGAGAACCCTTTAAAAGCGAACTTTTTAATTTTACTATAATCATTAGAAAACAAGAATATATTTCAGATTATATAGAGGGGACAAAGTTTTATTTTTTGATTCGAAATTTAAATTATTTAGCCAACGAGTACAGAGGTAAACTTTCTGTAGAACTTAATGATAAAAAGGGTTCTATTCTTATACTTACAACAAATGGACCTGTTGCTGAAAAGGAATCTGATTACCAAAATCAGTTAATGAAAGCATACATTCAAAAAGGACTAGATGAAAAAAACAGGATAGCAGAGAACACAATTCGATTTATTGATTTACAGTTATCGAATATGACAGATTCACTAAAATTTGCTGAAAAAAGATTACAAGATTTTAGATCGACAAATAAGGTTATAAATTTAGGCAAAGAGGGTTCCATATTGTACGAAAACTTACAAAACTTACAGGAGGAAAAAGGAAAAGCTGAACTAAAAGCGAATTATTATAGTTATCTAAAAAAATATTTGGATGAAAAAAAGGATCTTAGAGATTTGGTTGCACCCTCATCAATTGGTGTAGAGGATACTCAGCTCGCATCAATTTTGAACGAATTATCTCAGGCATATATTGAGCAGGAAACATTGAAACTTTCCGCAAACCCATTGACACCCGGTCTTAAAACCTATACTTTAAAACTAGAGACGCTTAAAAATACCCTTATTGAGAAAGTGAAGAGTTTAATAGAAGTTAATCTAGTTACATTAAATGAGATTGATCGCCGCATGAACGTTTATGAGATAGAAATGAGCAAAATACCGTTTACTGAAAGGCTTTTAATCGGTTTTGAGAGAGAGTTTAATCTTATAAATAAAATGTATAATTATTTGAATGAGAAAAGAGCAGAAGCCTCTATTGCAAAAGCGTCCAATATTGCAGATAATAAAATTCTCGACAATGCTTTACCCCTAAACGCAACAATCGTAAAACCAAATCGAAGGATGGTTACTGTATTTGGTTTTATGGCGGGAGCTATGATACCAATAATAATAATTGTAATTATTGGATATTTTAACACTACAATTGATGATATTCGTGATATTCAGGGGCATACATCTTTACCAATATTGGGATTAATTGGTCATAACAATTATGATACTGAATTACCCGTTGGGGCTAATCCAAAGTCAGCATTGGCAGAATCTTTCCGTGGTTTAAGGACAAATCTTAACTATATTCTTAGGGAATCTAATAAAAAAGTGATTACAATTACATCGACTATAAGTGGAGAAGGAAAAACTTTTATTGCCGCTAATTTAGCTTTAATTATTGCCCTTACAGGTAAAAAAGTATTATTAGTAGGTTTAGACCTTCGAAAACCAAAAATTAATAATCTTTTTAATACAACATATCAAAATGGCCTTAGTACTTATCTAATAGGGAAAGATGAATTTAATAGCATAGTATATCAAACTAAGTATGATAATTTATTTATGGCTCCATCAGGTCCAATTCCCCCTAACCCTGCAGAACTTATAGGAACTTCAAGAATGGATCAATTTATTGCTGAGGCTAAAAACATTTTTGATTATATTATTATTGATACTCCTCCAATTGCAATTGTTACAGATACTTTAATCGCGAATCGTTTTACCGATGCATTATTATATATTACACGATTTAATTATACTAATAGAGAGGCACTTAATCTTGTAGAGAGTTTAAAATTAAGCGAAGACAAATTAAATATTGCTTTAGTTGTTAATGATTTTATTTCTAAAAGACGTTATGGCTATAATTATGGCTATAGTTATGGCTTAAAATATGGCTATAAATATCAATATACCGATTCAAACGACTATTATTCAGACGAAGAACCACCATTAACATTAAAGGAAAAGATTGTCAGATTCTTTTCATAACACAAAAAAAAAATTTATTAGATTCTTATTAAGAACAAAAAATTGTGAAAGAAGTAAAAATTCTTACACTGCCACAAATTGAAGATATTCGAGGAAACCTCTCATTTATTGAAGAGTTGAACCACATTCCATTTAAAGTAGAAAGAGTATATTGGATATATGATGTACCGGGAGGACAAGTTAGAGGTGGACATGCTTTTAGGGAGCAACAGGAGTTTGTTGTCGCTCTATCTGGGAGTTTTGATATATTGNNTTTTCATTGAATCGTTCATATTATGGGTTATATTTACCAGCAGGTTTGTGGCGACAAATGCAAAATTTTTCGACCAACTCATTGGCTTTAGTGATTAGTTCAACTCATTATAATGCCAATGATTATATTTATAATTACGATGAATTTTTAGCCTATAGGAGGATTAAAGGTGAGTAGCATTCTTGATTGCAAAGTTATTCCTCTCTATAAAATTCACAATAGGGCTGGAAATATTACAATTGTTGAAGGGAAAAAAAATGTACCATTTGAAGTTAAGCGAATTTATTATCTATATGATATCCCTGGAGGCGAAGGCAGAGGAGGTCATGCGCATAGAGAGTTGAGACAATTAATTGTGGCTGCTAGTGGTTCTTTTAATGTAATTTTGGATGATGGAAAAGACAAGAAAACGTTTTATTTGAATCGACCTGATTATGGGTTATTGGTTGTTCCTTGTATTTGGCGAGAGTTGGTTGATTTTTCATCAGGGGCAATATGTTTAGTGTTAGCATCTGATATTTATAAAGAAGAAGATTATTTTCGCAACTATGATTTCTTTTTAAAATATATTGACAATGAAGTTTAATAATAAATATCAAGTATTAGGCTCTAAAGTTAAGTTTGGTAAAAATGTTAGAATAGGAGATAACACCATTATCTATGACAATACCATAATTGGAAATGACACCATTATTGCGAATGATTGCGTAATAGGCGAGCCATCCTCCGATTATTATTACAATGAAAATTACACTAATAAAACAACCCAAATAGGAGATAATTGCTTAATAAGGAGTCATGCTATTATTTACAATGGAAACAGTATTGGGAATAATCTATCCACAGGCCATAGAATTATGCTTCGGGAAAATAATAATATTGGAAATAATTGTAAAATAGGTAATTATACTGAATTGCATGGACATGTGAGAATAGGTAATTATTCAAATTTGCATAGCAGTGTATGTATCGTAGAAAATGCGAATATTGGCAATTTTGTGTGGATTGCACCTGGAACAATACTTACAAATGATATTACCCCTCCTTCAAATAATAGAAAATCACCTATTGTAGATGACTATACATTTATCGCCGTTAATTGTGTAATCCTACCTGGAGTTAGAATTGGGAAGCATTGTTTGATTGGAGCCTCTACTTTGGTTACAAAAGATGTAGAAGATTATTCTGTATGCCTAGGCACGCCAGGTAAATTTATTAAAGATATAAGAGACATTGAAATTAAAAACATAAAACACTATCCTTGGCCAAATAATTTTGAACAAGGAATGCCGTGGGAAGGCATTGGGTATGAGAACTGGATTAAAACACAAAACAATGATTAGTTTTTTGGACTTAAAAAAAATTAACGAAAGTTTTGAACCTGAAATTTCGCGTGCTATTAAGAATGTTTTGAATTCAGGTTGGTATTTATTGGGAAGTGAAACAAAAAAATTTGAAAATGAGTACTCAGAATATATAGGATCAGATCATTGCATTGGTGTTGCAAATGGTCTAGATGCTCTTCGCTTAATTTTTAGAGCATATATTGAATTAGGAGAAATGAAAGAGGGGGATGAAATAATTGTTCCAGCAAATACCTATATAGCATCAATTCTTGCAATTACAGATAATCGACTTTCTCCTGTTTTAGTTGAACCAGCCTTAAGCACATTTAACATTGATCCTTATCTAATAGAATCACGAATTACGGAGAGGACTAAGGGGATTATGATTGTCCATTTATATGGAAAAAATGCAATGCATCCTGAAATTCAACGACTTGTAGATAAGTATAATCTCAAGCTTATTGAGGATAATGCTCAAGCACATGGGGCATTTTACGGTAAATCCAGAACAGGCTCTTTAGGTAATGCTGCCGGCCATAGTTTTTATCCGGGTAAAAATTTAGGTGCAATAGGCGATGCCGGAGCAGTAACAACCAATAACGATACTCTTGCAGATGTAATAAGAACTCTTGCAAACTATGGCTCAAAAAAAAAGTATGAGAATATATATCAAGGATCAAACTCTAGGCTAGACGAAATACAAGCAGCAATACTACGTGTCAAGTTAAATCGACTCGACATAGACAACCAAAAAAGGAGGGACGTTGCTCAGTATTATTCTGAAAATATCAAAAACCCTCATTTAATACTACCTTCATCAAATAACGGCCAACTATCGACTGATAATTCCCATGTTTGGCATCTATTTGTTATAAGGTCAATATTTCGAGATAAATTACAAGCACATTTATCTGAAAAAGGAATACAGACAATAATTCATTACCCTATCCCTCCCCACCGACAAGGTGCTTATAAGGCATGGAACAAATTTCGTTTTAAAATTACTGAAGAAATACATGATCAAGTATTGAGTTTACCAATAAACCCTGTATTGACAATAGACGAATTGTTTAAAATAACAGATACCATAAACAAGTGGAGATGATTATTCCACATAATGAATAAGGGGAAAGGTATGCCAAAAATATCGTTTATTATACCTTGTTATTATAATGAAAAAAACATTTTAATAACAAAAGAGGAATTAATTAACAATGAGAATTTATTTCCAAAAAATTTAAGTTTTGAATATATTCTAGTTGATGATGGTTCAAAGGATAAAACATTAGAAGAACTTCTAAAATTTAAAAATGAATTTCCTGATAAAGTTAAAGTTATTAAACTTTCTGGAAATTTTGGCTCATATAATGCTATTTTAGCAGGAATGAATTTTGCCTCTGGCGACTGTAATGTTATTTTAGCTGCAGATTTACAAGATCCTCCTGATTTGATTCCAAAAATGTATGAGTATTGGACCAAAGGAATAAAATTTGTAATTGCAAATAGACAAAATAGAGAGGAATCCTTTATCCATAAATTGTTTTCAAACACTTACCATTATCTAATAAGAAAATTTGCACTTAAAGATGTTCCAACGGGAGGATTTGACTTGGTGCTCTTTGATAAACAGCTCAGAGAGGATATTGTTAAAATAAATGAAAAAAACACAAATCAAATATACCTATTATCATGGCTAAAATATGATTATGTTAGCGTTGCTTATACGAGGCGAAAAAGAGAGATTGGGAAATCAAAATGGACAATTTCCAAAAAAATAAAGTTATTTGTAGATTCATTTGTTTCATTTTCTTTTTTCCCTATTCGATTAATAAGTGTTGCAGGACTTATTCTTGGTATAATTTCTTTTTTTTACGGACTATTTGTAATATATGCTAAAATTTCAGGTTTAGTCCCACTTCAAGGATGGACCGCTATAATGGTTGTACTCCTATTTGTATCATCTTTTCAAATGATTGCTTTAGGAATTATTGGCGAATATGTTTGGCGAGCCATGGATGCAGCACGCAACAGGCCCAATTTTGTAGTTGAACAAACATATCTTTAGGCGTTTCATCATAAATTAATTGTTTTAAAAAACATTCAAATTCAACCGTAAATTTATGGTTTTAAAAGGATATTCATTCTTTAAGTATAGTGGAGAAAAAATAAAGGTGATGTTTGGTATACTAAGATGGAAGTTTATTTTTATTATAAGCATAATATTTTATATTTCAATAGCACTTTTTGTTAATACTCCCTTTATTGGTTCAGATGGCCGTTCCTATCAAAGAATGGCCGTTAATATTGCCGAAGGAAATGGTTTTTCTAATAGTATTGCTCCACCCTTTGAAAAGCAATTTTTTAGAGAACCTGGTTATCCTTGCTTTTTTTCAATAGCATGTAGTGTAAACAAGTTGTTAGGAAATACAAATGTTGCCTTAGAGTATAAAGATGACAATCCGGGCTATTATGAGGGCTCGCACCCAGAAATAATTATTTTGAGAATATTACAAGCAATACTAGCGAGTTTAACAGTTTTATTTTTCTATAAAACACTTTTATTTTTCTTAGATCCAATTCTTTCTGCAATAATATCTTTCCTTTTTATTTTCTATTTACCCTTTGCAATATTTGTTACATTTCCTCAAAGAGAAATACTTGTTACAGCAATTTTAACTTTCATGGGCTTTTTATTTATTAGGTCGGCCACTTCAAATAAAAACCTATGGTTTGATATTTTATTCGGGATTTTAGCTGCTGTATTGGTATTAACTCTTCAAGCATACGTATTTATACTTCCATTTTTTTTAATTGCCCACATAGTCATTTCTAAAAGCTTTAAGAAATCAGCGATTTCTGCAACTATTATTGCCGGGGTTTTTCTTTTAGGTGTTACGCCTTGGATTTACCGTGCTTATAACGAGGTCAACGATTTAAGGGTAATAAAATCGTTTGGAGTTTCGTACACCTACGAATATAAAAAATTTCATGACGCAAACGCTAAAGCTTACTATGCAGACCTTGACGGTAATGCAGCCTTTTATAAAAGTAAAATTGTTGAGAGTTATAATGAGTCAGGCAAAATAATGTTCGAAAAATCGTATAATGGCTTTTACACCAAATATGCCGATTCGCTTAATAATGTTATTAACCAAAAAGCGCTCAGTTCAAATTTCGATTGGTTAAAATTTAAGGTCAAAAGCATTGTTCAAATTAACTTTCGAAAAGCATTTTTTTGGCCTTTTTGGAAACCCGACTTTCGTAAAAACATATCTACTATTCTTTCCGAAGATAGCAGGTTAAGCATACAAATAGCACTTGCAATTGGTTTTTTTATAGGTTTTATTGCATTATTTGGAATTATACTTTTCATAAAAAAAACATGGTATTTTTTACCTGTTTTTACATTTCACTTTTTAATGATTCCCCTAATGGCTGACGAGGGTAGGCGTGTTTTACCTTTCCTTCCTTTTATATTCATGTTTTTTGTGCTAAGTTCGATTTACCTTTACTATTCAATAAGAAAGAAGCTACTTAAGATTAAAAAAGAAGAACACTTTAATCCTTTTATTTTTTAAAAATTTTATATACAAATCAAGAAATGAAACGCTTTTTCAAGAAAATCTTTTTATTTTTAATACCAGTTTATATTTTTCTATTGATATACCTATTTACCGATCCGTTTAAAATTATTTATAACTACGATAATTATTACATTAATAACGATTTTGTAAGCTTAAACAGAGCTGTTATTAATGCAAAAACGTACCTAAAAAATAGGAAAACACAAAAGTACAATGCATTTATATTTGGCAGCTCAAGGTCAATTGCTGCACATTGTAAGGATTGGATTACTTATCTCCCTAACGATGCAAAACCCTTTCATTACGATGGAAATGCCGAGGGTTTGTATGGAATTAATAAAAAAGTAAAATTCATCGATTCGCAAGGAGACACCATTAAGTATGCAGTAATTTTTATCGACCAAATGCTACTCGAAACCCTTGAGGTAAAAAATGAATTTTTATATGTTGAGTATCCAAGCTTAAGCGGCGAAGGGTGGTTAAATTATCACCTTCTTTTTTTAAAAGCATTTACAAATCCCAAATTCTTTTTAGGGTATTACTATTTTAAGTATACAGGTATTTATAAGCCATTTATGGGCAGTAAAATAATAAATTTAAAAAACCCTAATATTTCTAATCCTATAACTTCCGATTTGTTTCTTGGGTTCGAAACAGATATTAAGAACGACTCAATTGCATACTTCGAGAAGTTGCAGTTTATGAGCAATCTTAAAAACACTATAAAACCAGTGGTTCTGAAGCCAACCGAAAAGGAAATTAAAATGTTGCTCGAAATTAAGGCGATTTTCGATAAGCATCGGACCTATTATAGAATTGTAAGTAACCCGTTCATTAGCCAGTTTCCATTATGTAGTGAACAAAAGGAGTTACTCGAAAGAATTTTTGGAAAGGATAAGGTTTTCGACTTTTCGGGCAAAAGTCGCTTTAGCAACGATTTGCATAACTTTTATGACCCAAGTCACTTTCGACCAAATGTAGCAAACGAAATATTTAAAGAAATTTATAAAAACTAAAGAAAAATGAAAGTCATAATCCTTTGTGGCGGCATGGGCACCCGTTTACGCGAAGAAACTGAGTATAAACCAAAGCCAATGGTTGAGATCGGAGGAAAACCCATTCTTTGGCATATAATGAAGCATTATTCTTACTACGGATACAATGAATTCATACTGGCCTTGGGATATAGAGGAAATGTTATTCGAGATTATTTTTTAAATTTTTACAATTATAATAACGATTTTACGGTTGATTTAACGAATAGCGGAAATATTCAAATCCATAATGCTTCAATAAAAGAGAACTGGAAGGTTACTCTTGTTGAAACTGGAGAGGAAAGCATGACGGGTTATCGCACAAAGTTATGTGGTAAATATATCAACGAAGAGCAGTTTATGCTAACCTATGGTGATGCTGTTAGCAGTGTTGATATTGGTAAATTGGTCGAGTTTCATAAAAAAATGGATACAATTGGAACAGTAACTGGTGTTTATCCTCCCTCCCGTTTTGGTGATTTAGTAATTAATGGCGATTACATCGAAAAATTTAAGCAACAGTTAAAGGATGTTGAAAACCAATCGCCAATTAATGGTGGATACTTCGTGTTTAAACGAGAGTTTTTAGATCTAATTCCTAATAGTTCGAATATAAATCTAGAGAACGAACCAATTGATGCAATTATTTCTCAGAAACAACTTTCGGTATATCAGCACAAAGATTTTTGGCAATGTATGGATACCTATAGGGATAATCAGTTGCTTGAAAAAATGTGGAAAGAAAATCCTGTGTGGAAGATTTGGTAACTCTCTAAAAATTTATGATTAATGGCTGCAAACTTTTATAACGGCAAAAAAATACTTGTTACTGGCCATACTGGATTTAAGGGATCGTGGCTTACTCTATGGTTAAATAAGATGGGGGCTAAAATTACAGGAGCGTCCCTTGCGCCTACTGATGAACTTGGTGCATTTAATGCCATGGGTATTGCAAATTTATGTATCGACTTAAGGCAGGATATTAATCAATACGAACAACTCAAAAGTATTGTAGTCGAAAGTAAACCGGAAATTGTTTTTCATTTAGCGGCGCAGCCACTAGTACTCGAATCTTATAAAACACCATTAGAGACTTTGCAAACAAATATTATTGGCACAGCAAACTTACTCGAAGCGTGCCGTAATATTAATTCCATTAAAGCAATAGTTATTATTACAACTGATAAGTGTTACGAAAATAACGAATGGGTTTACGGGTATCGCGAAACCGACAGATTGGGAGGAAAAGATCTCTATAGCGCCAGCAAGGCCGCCGCAGAATTAGTTGTCAGCTCATATCGACATTCATTCTTTAGAAGTCTAAATTCTCCGGCCATTGCAACAGTTAGAGCAGGGAATGTTATTGGTGGTGGCGATTGGG
>DQHR01000185.1 GCA_003531155.1 Bacteroidales bacterium
AGGCATATTTTGGTAATTACGATGGTGGCTTCTACTGTGCGAATCTGACCACCAAAAAGATTGAGTGGACCTATAAAGGAAAGATGCCAACCATTTCATCGCCTGCAGTTGCTGGCGATAAGGTTGTAGTCGGCTCGCAGGACAAAAGCGTTTATTGCTTCGATAAGGCAACAGGGAAGGTACTTTGGACTTTCAAAACATTAGGCAAGGTCGATAGTTCGCCTGTAATTGCTAAGAATACCGTTGTTGTTGGCTCGGGCGATGGTCGAATCTATATGATCGATTTGAACAAAGGCGAGAAAATTTGGTCTTACGAGATAGGCAAACCTGTTACCAGTACTCCTGCTGTGGTTAAGAATATGATTGTTGTTGGCTCGGAGGATGGGAGCGTTTACGCTTTTGGAGTTAAATAATAGTTGACAGTAAATAGTTGACCGTTGACAGAAAAAGCAACGTTAAAGAAATCTAATAGGATTTAAAATTTACAAAGATGAAAGTCGTCAACATTGTTCCGGGTTTTGGTGGTTCGTTTTACTGCGGAAACTGCTTGCGCGATAGCGCATACGTTAAGTCGCTGAAGGCATCGGGTCACGAGGCGATTACTTTGCCTTTGTACCTTCCGTTGACTTCAAAGGATTATACCCCCGAGAATGATATTCCTGTTTTCTACGGCGCAGTGAATATCTACCTAAAGCAGAATTTTAGGGTGTTTAGGGGAATGCCAAGGTGGCTTCACAACTTTTTCAACTCGCCATCAATTCTTCGGTATGCGGCTAAAAAATCGAGTTCCACTCGTGCTACAGGCCTTGAGGCAATGACTATCTCCATGTTGCAGGGTGCCGATGGTTTTCAAAAAGAGGAACTTGACGAGCTAATCTATTTTCTTAAACATCACGAAAAGCCCGATGTGGTGCATCTTTCAAATGCACTGCTGCTTGGCTTGGCAAAAAAAATAAGGGATGAATTACAAATCCCTGTTGTTTGCTCGTTGCAGGATGAGGATGTTTGGGTTGATGCCATGGACGAGCCATATCGAAGCCAGATTTGGAAGTTGATGGGCGAAAAGGCCAACGATACCGATGCGTTAATCGCTGTAAGCGATTTCTTTGCCAACAAGATGAAGCAAAAAATGTCGATACCTGAAGGGAAATTGCATGTAGTTCATATCGGCGTTGATCCATCTAAATATTCGGTAAAGATTCCAAATCTCGATGTGCCTACAATTGGGTATCTATCAAGGTCAAATAAGGAGAACGGTTTTGAGGTTTTGATTGATGCTTTTATCAAACTAAAGGAGGATCCAAAGTTTAGCAATGCAAAGCTTAAAGTTACTGGCGGCAAAACTGGTGATGATGAGAAATTTATAAGACAACAAGTTGATAAGTTAAAAAGAAAAGGCTACCAAAACGATATTGAATTTATTGAGGATTTTAGAACTGAGGTGTTTGGTAATTTCTTTGAGGGATTAACCCTTTTATCAGTTCCAGTTCTTGAGGGCGAGGCGTTTGGTCTTTACCAACTGGAGTCGCTGGCATCTGGAATTCCAATTGTGCAGCCAGCGCTTGGTGCTTTCCCCGAGATTGTTGCCACCACAAATGGCGGAGCCATTTATCAACCCAATACTCCTGATGCGTTGGCTCAGAAACTTGCTGAGGTGTTTTCAAACCCTGAGCAGATAAAGCAAATGAGCATCAATGGTCGTAAGGCTGTTGAGGAGAACTTCAACTCATCATCAATTATTAAGAAGATGATTGGGGTATATGAATCGACAGTAAATAAATCTAAAATCTGATGTCTGAAATCTAATGTCTTACAAGATGATAATTGAACTAAATAAAGTTGGCAAATCCTATATAAACCCCGGAACGAATATCCAACGCGATGTGCTGTCGGATATAAATCTTACTGTTAATAATAGCGATTCGTTGGCTATTGTTGGTCCATCGGGATCGGGGAAAAGTACGCTGCTGAATATTGTTGGAACGCTTGATATCCCTTCGTCGGGAACGGTTAAGTTTAAAGGCGAGGAAGTTACTGGGTTTGATGAGAAACGGTTGGCGCAAATCAGAAATCAAAGCATTGGCTTTGTTTTTCAGTTTCACCACTTGCTGCCACAACTTAGCCTGATTGAGAATGTTCTTATCCCTGTAATTCCACAAAAAGGAAAGGTTAATGGCAAAGCCATTAATGCAAGGGCAATGGAACTTCTAGATAGCGTAGGACTGGTTGATAGGATTCATCAGCGCCCTGGACAACTTTCTGGAGGTGAATGTCAGCGCGCTGCGCTTGTAAGGGCTTTAATAAATCAACCCGAGATGATTCTTGCCGATGAACCAACTGGCTCGCTCGATCAGGATTCGGCTGCACAGCTAGGTGAACTACTTCTAGATATTAACAATAAGCATAATGTGGCAATTGTAGTAGTCACGCACTCCTTGACCCTTGCCGAGAAGATGAAGACGATTTATAGACTGTCGAATGGGCGATTGGAGTAGGAGATAAGTTATAAGGTTAGGGTTAAAAATTTCAATTAAATAGACATACAGCATCACAGCAACACATTATACAGCATCACAAAATGTCGATAATAAAATTCATCATACAATCCCTCAAATTCTACTGGCGACAGCATTTAGCCGTTTTCCTTGGAACATTGATTAGCACTGCCGTGCTTACGGGTGCTTTAATCGTTGGCGACTCGGTTCGGATGAGCCTTACAAAACTTGTTGATGTTCGTTTAGGGAATGCCCGTTACGCCTTGCAAACCGGCGATCGCTTTGTGCGAGCAGAACTAGCATCGGAGATTGGTGAGAAGGTAAAATCCCAAACTGCCTCTTTGCTGATGGTACAAGGGATTGCCATAAATCCCGAATCTGAAGCGCGAGTCAATAGAGCTCAAGTTATTGGTGTCGATAGTAGTTTCTGGAAGTTCTCTTCGGCTGAGCCATTTGCTATTACTAATGATGAAGCCATAATCAGCGAGAATATTTCGCAGCGATTAAATATCAAGGTTGGCGATGAGTTCCTGCTTCGCATCGAGAAAACTAGCGTAATCCCTATTAATGCTCCTTTTTCGCAGGATGTTGATCCTTCTGTTGCTGTTCGGTTAAAGGTTAAGGCCGTTGCCGATGACTCACAATTTGCACGTTTCAGCCTAAAGAGCAATCAGGCTGCACCTTACAATATTTTTATTTCAAGAGAGGCACTTGCCAGTAAACTAGATTTAGCGGGCAAAGCAAATGTGCTTTTAATTGGCCCTCTCAACTCTACTGTGTCATTCCTGCGAATGCAGGAATCTAATAAAGTTGATACATTAAACCAACTACTTAAAGAAAACTGGAAAATTGAAGACCTATCTCTAAATACAAGAGATCTTCCCGAATCCAACAGCTTTGAAGTATTATCTGAACGAATTTTCATCGACGAACCCATCGCAAAATCCATTCTAAACCTCGATAAACCCAACGAAACGGTTTTAACCTATCTGGTAAATTCAATTGGTTTTAAAGGAAAGGAGACTCCATACTCGTTCGTTACAGCATCATCAAACTCAAATATATCGGGCAATCTAAGGGATGATGAAATCTTGGTAAACGATTGGATTGTTAATGATTTGGGTGTAAAAGCGGGCGATTCAATCTCTTTGAAATACTTTGTAATCGGGCCACTGCGCACTATTAAAGAGGTTAAAAAATCGTTTATCGTTAAGGGTGTTGTTCCAACCCAGAGTAAATTTATCAATAACTCCTTGATGCCACTGTTCCCCGGTTTGGCCGATGCCGAGAGCTGCAGCGATTGGGAAACGGGCGTGCCAATCGACCTAACTAAGATTCGCGATAAGGATGAGAAGTACTGGAACAAGTACAAGGGCACTCCCAAGGCTCTAATCTCGATGCAGGCTGGGCTGAGCATGTGGGGCAATAAGTTTGGGAACTACACATCTATCAGATTCGATAAAGAGAAGGTTCAGCTCGACCAACTTAAAAGCGAAATTCTTAGCAAGATTAAACCCGAGGATATTGGGCTAACCTTTGTGCCTATCTATACTCAAGGACTTAATGCTGCCAGCAATTCGGTTGATTTTGGTGGACTTTTTTTAAGCCTTAGCTTCTTTGTAATTGCAGCAGGAATCATGCTTACAGTGCTTATTTACTCGCTGAACACCGAATCGCGTAGGGAGGAGACAGGTGTGCTATCTGGTTTAGGTTTTGAGCGCAAGCTAATTCTGAAAATTCGCTTTGGCGAATCAATACTTGTTACGCTTTTGGGCGGAATAGTTGGCGCTGCCTTTGGTGTGCTTTATAACTACACCCTTGTTTGGGGCTTAAACTCTATTTGGCAGGGTGCCGTTCATACCAATAACCTCGAGGTTTTTGTAAAACCAGCAACAGTTATGATTGGTGCTTTTAGCGGTGTGCTGGTTGCGTTGGTATCAATCTATATTGTAACCCGCAGAAAGCTGAAACAGCCCATTTCATCGTTAATTAAAAGCAGTTTCGGCCCATTGCAGGTTGTTAGAAATTACCTGAATACAAGCAAACTCGTTGCATTGATATCGATTTTGGGTGCAGCAGCTATGGTTATCTATTCGTTGCTATCGCCCGGTGAGGTTAACGCCGAGATGTTCCTTTCTGCCGGAGGATTATTCCTTGTTGGGTGCATCGCTTTAATCGATTGGAGGCTAAGGATTATACGAGATAAAGTTCATGCATCACCGCTCAGTTTGCTGCAGCTTGCGCTGAAAAATGCTAGCAGAAAAAAGAGCCGAAGCCTTACAACCATTGCGCTACTTGCGCTTGGAACGTTTAGTATAATTATCACTGGGGCAAATCGTAAAACTTACTATGGTGTTGAGAACCTTCGACAATCGGGTACAGGAGGTTTTCTTTACTGGGCAGAAACAACGTTGCCCATTCCGTACAACTTGAATAGCCCCAATGGCAAAGCCAAATTTGGGTTCGATACCGAGGAATCGCTTAAGGACGTTGTTTTTATTCAACTCCACAGCCTCGATGGCGATGATGCCAGCTGCTTAAACCTTAATCAGGTTCAGAAACCTCGAATTCTTGGCGTAAAGCCTGATGCTTTTGATACTCGCCAATCGTTCACCTTTGTTAATAGCCTTGGTAGCGTTAGCCAGAGCAACCCTTGGCTTGAGCTGAAAAAGCCCTATGGCGATGATGTTATCCCTGCCATTGCCGACCAAACCGTGATAACTTGGGGTTTAAAAAAGGCGTTAGGCGATACGCTGATTTACCTAAACGAATCGGGCAAAAAGATAAAACTCCTTTTGGTTGCAGCGCTTGATAACTCCATATTCCAAGGGAATATTCTAATTGCCGATAGCCTGTTTGTGCAAAACTTTCCATCAACAAGCGGTTCGAAGATAATGCTAATTGATGCCCCAAAAGCTAATCAGGAGCAGCTTGCACAGCTACTAAATTCAACGCTTACCGATTATGGCATTGAGCTAACCTCAACCTCAGCGCGTTTGGCGGAGTTTAACTCGGTTGAGAATACCTACCTGACAGTATTTATGGTTTTGGGTGGGCTTGGTGTAATCATTGGTACGTTTGGACTTGGAGTTGTTTTGCTGCGCAATATGCTGGAACGCCGCTCTGAAATTGCCCTGATGATGGCCATTGGCTATAGAAAAAAGCAAATTTTCAGGTTAATTCTTACCGAGAACCTATTCCTGCTAGTTATTGGACTAATTTGCGGATTAGCCTCGGCATTAATCGGAATACTTCCATCAATTCTCTCGCCAGCATTTACAATGCCCATAGGGTTTGTAGCACTACTTGTGCTACTTGTGTTTGTAAGCGGTGTGGTTTGGATTTACTTCCCAACGCGTAACGCGCTAAAAGGCAATATAATTAATGGATTAAGGGAGGAGTAATTAGTTGTCATTGGCTTCGCCGAACTCGCAAGCTCGGTTCTGAGCGCAGCGAAGAATCTAATGAAAAGTATTTTTATGCAGTTTGTCTGCTTGTAAACTTATCTCGTGTAGGTTCTCGCAAAGATCGCAAAGTGAAAACGCAAAGAGATAATTTAAACTTTGCGGCCTTAGCGCATGCTTAGCGTCCTTTTCGCATACACTAAAGCTTCAGCGAAAGCGTTGCATGAAACTCTTAGGTCTTATCTGCTTGTCAACTTATTAACTTTTCTACTTGTTCGCTTATTAGCTTATCAACTTGTAAACTTTTATAACACAGAGTTCCACAGAGTAAGAGCACAGAGGGGCACCGAGTTTGGTTCATGGTAAGATGAGAAACAGCCTTAGCATAACAAGGGTAGTTTTTTAACTTTTGTTCTCGCAAAGATNNTATTAACTTATCAACTTGTTAACTTTTTTAACACAGAGTTCTGAACGGGAGTTATTCCTCCATTTTGTCTATCTTTTTGGGATTCTGTCTACAATCAAATACCGAAACAATTCTAGCAATATTGTCATTAAACCTGTATATGATTTTATAATTGGTCTCAACAATAAAGCGATATTCAAATGGCCTATCAACCAATAAAGGTTCTTTCACACCAATTAATGGATTTGATTCCAGTAAAATGGATTTCTTAACTATTCTTTTAATGATTTTTCTAGCAATGGTAGGACTTGCTTTAAAACTATAATA